>CAINEA010000451.1 GCA_903847525.1 uncultured Acetobacteraceae bacterium
GAGGACATCCAGGCGGCCTGCGCCGAGGCGTGGAACTGGCTGGTCGATGATCCCGACCGCATTCGCTCGATCGGCACGCGCGACTGGGCGACGGTCAATGTCTAGGGCACTCTGGTATAACACCGACGTGATTGCCTCGACATAGGCTGCCAACCGTGATTCGCTGCCATGTGCTTTGGATTCGAGACCCACAACCCGCCTCCACGAGTGAGAACCTCAACGCTGACAAATCCACGCCGAATCCGACAAGCTATTTATGACACAGTAAGACTAGGTCATGTTTCAATGCATGATTCACGCTTTGCGGTAGGTCCACCTAAAGCGATCACGCTCTACCGGTTGACGTTGCCGCCATCCACGGTAACCACCGTGCCGCTGGTATAGGCGGAACGGTTGGATGCCAGGAACACCACCGCGTCCGCCACTTCGCGCGACGTGCCCATGCGCCCGAATGGCAGGTTGCGGCTGGCGAGGGCCTCGCGCCAGCGGTCCGGCGTGCCGAACTGAGTGCGGCTCCAGGTCTGCAGCATCGTCACGGCACGATCGGTTTCGGTCAGGCCAGGATTGACCGCGAGCACGCGCACATTGTCGTCCGGCGAACGCCCGCCCAGCGCGCGGGAAAATCCCATCAGCGCAATGTTACCGCTTGCGCCCAGGATGTAGTTGGCATCCATCTTCTCGCCGCCGGTGCCGATCACGTTGATGATCACGCCGTCCCGCCGTGCCTTCATGCGCGCATAGAAGGCACGTGTCATGTTGATGTAGCCGAACACCTTCAGATCCCAGGAGGCACGCCAGGTGGCGTCGTCGATGTCCTCCAATGCGCCGGCGGGGTTCGATCCGGCATTGTTCACCAGGATGTCATTATCGCCGCAAGCTTCCACCAGACGCGCCCGATCCTCGGGCTTAGACAGGTCGGCGGCGAAGGTACGGACATTCACCTGATGCGCCGAACGGATTTTCTGAGCTGCCTCTTCCAGCACCGCCGGATCGCGCGAAGCCATATCCACGTGACAGCCTTCCTCGGCGAACACCTCCGCCACCGCATAGCCGATGCCCTTGCTGGCGCCAGTAATCAGCGCGCGCTTTCCCCTCAGGCCCAATTCCATGGTCGTTTCTCCTGCTACATTCCAAGGTAGGCGGCACGCACCGCGTCGCTCTTTTCCAGATCGCGAGCGAATCCGCGCATGACGATGGCACCGTTTTCCAGCACATAGGCGTCTTCGGACAGCCGCAGCGCCATGTGCGCGTTCTGCTCGACGAGCAGCACGTCCACGCCGCTCTCGCTGATCGTGCGGACGATCTTTCCAATCGTCTGCACGATCGCCGGCGCAAGCCCGATCGTCGGCTCGTCGAGCAACAAAAGCTTCGGTCCCGACATCAGCGCTCGGCCGATCGCCACCATCTGCTGCTGGCCACCGGACAGGGTCATGGCGCGGGCGTTCAGGCGTTCGTTCAGCGCCGGGAAATATTCCATCACCCGGTCGAAATCCGCGCGGACTGCAGCATCGTCGGTACGGCGATAGGCGCCGATCTCCAGGTTCTCGCGCACGCTCATTGTCGGGAACAGGCGTCGCCCTTCGGGAACCAAAGAAACGCCAGCAGCGACGATCTGGTCCACCGGCCGGTTCGTCAGGTCCTCGGCACCGAAACGGACCCGTCCCGCATCCAGGCCCTTCAGCCCCGTGATGCCCTTCAGGATCGTTGTTTTGCCCGCGCCGTTCGATCCGATCAGCGTGGCGATCCGGCCGCGATAGACCTTGAGGTCGATCCCGCTGACCGCGCGAACCGAGCCATAGCTGACGCTGACGCCGGAGAGCTCCAGAACGGCCTCGCCGATCATTCGCCGTCTCCCAGATAGGCGCGGATCACATCTGGGTTGTTGCGGATTTCCTCCGGCGTGCCCTCGGCCAGCTTCTGGCCGTAATTCAGCACCGCGATCCGGTCGCAGATGCGCATCACCACGCGCATGTTGTGATCGACGAGCAGGATCGTCGTTTCATATTCGTCACGGATGCGGCCGATCACCTCCAGCGCCGCCACCGCCTCCGTGGAGTTCAGGCCGGTCAGGGGTTCGTCCAGGCAAAGCAGCTTTGGGCGGGCGGCGAACGCGATGGCGATCGACAGCATCCGCTGAAGGCCATGCGGCAGGCTACCGGCGGTCGCGTGCAGCAAGCCGCCGAGCCCAAGAAGGGCCGCGGTTTCCCGCACCCGCATTTCCCGCCCGGAGTTGTCGCGCACCGCACGCAAGGCGCCGATCAAGATGTTGTCGTGGACGGTCATCTCACGCAGCAGGCTGCCGTGCTGGAAGGTGCGCACCAACCCACGCCGGCTGATCGCCGCAGCAGAAAGGCCGGTGATATCCTCGCCGAGGAAAGTCAGCTTGCCGGTCGTCGGCTTGTAGAAGCCGCTGATCACATTGAACGTCGTGCTCTTGCCCGCGCCGTTGGGGCCGATCAGGCCCATCACCTCACCTGGCTGGATCTCGAAACTGAAATCGTTGACCGCGAGGATGCCGCCGAAGCGGCGGGATATGGCCTGGGCGACCAGAAGCGGCGCGGTCATGCCCGCCCCCTGGAAAACAGCCGCAGCAACCGCCTGCCGCCGCCCAGCAAACCATCCGGCAGCACCAGCATGGACGCAACGATCGCGCCGCCGAACAAAACATGTTCCAGCGATCCCATGCCCTGCAGCATCTGCGCCAGCACCGTCAGAATCGCAGCGCCGATCACCGCGCCCATCACATTCGCATCACCGCCGATCTTGATGTAGGCCAGCGCGAACACCGGAACCAAATAGCTGAAATCGCCTGGGCTGATCACGTTATAAATATGCGCGTGCAGGGATCCCGCAATTCCGACGGAGAACGAGGCGATCACCAAGCAAACCAGCTTGATCTGCACAACGTCGATCCCGACCGTCTCCACCACCGCGTCGTTGTTCTGGATCGCCCGGAACACGCGGCCGAGATTGGATTGCTCGCAAAGGTACATCATCAGGATCAGCCCGCCGCACAGCAGGAATGTCAGGACGGACATCCAGGGATCCAGCGCCTGCGGCGGAAAGATGCCGATGATACCGGAATTGCCGCCGAGCCATTCCACGCGGGTGTAGATCAGCCGGACCACTTCGGTGAACGCGAAACTGATCAGCATGAAATAGGGCCCCTTGGTACGCAACGTGACAAGGCCGAAACCGGTACTGACCACGATCGCCAACAGCCCGCCCGCCAACAGGGCCAAAGGAAACGGCAAACCCCATTTGGTCGTGCAGATCGCGCCCATGTAGGCGCCCATGCCGTAGAAGGCACCGGTGCCGATATTGGTTTCACCCACCAACAGCATGAACCGCAGCCCAACCGCGAGCACCGCGTTCAGGGCCGTCCACATCAGCAGATGCTGGGTATATTCGTCGTCCCCCAGCACCGCGAACGCCAGTACCGCGGCGGCGGCCAGCGCCACCACGATCTGCCCGGCCCTAGCGCTCCGCATGACCCAAAATCCCCTGCGGCCGCACCAGCAAGAACACCATCACCAGCATGAACATCGCGATGGTGGCATACGAAGAATCCAGAAAATACCCGGCGAAGCTCTCGACCGCGGCAATCAGGAAACCACCCAGGATTGCCCCGGGAATACTGCCCAGGCCGCCAATGATGATGATGATGAACGCTTTGGACAGGTAATCATTGCCCAAGGACGGGCTGATCGCCGTCAACGGCGCGATCAACCCGCCAGCAATCGCTGCCATGCCGGAACCGATCATGAAGCCGTAGAACGAAATGCGCCGGTAGCGGATGCCTTGCAGCATCGCCGCCTCCCGGTCCTCCGCCACAGCCCGCAATGCGCGGCCGAGCTTGGTTCGATTGACCAGCTGATACAGCCCGAACGTGGCCGCCAGGGCGATGCCGCATATCACCAATCGCTGGGTCTCCAAAGCCCCGCCCAGGATGGAAACCTGCCCGGTCAGCAGCTTCGGCACCACCCTCGGCGCGCCGGTGAAAATCCAGAGATAGACCCCCTCCAGCAGCAACAGCAGACCCACGGAGAGTATGAAGGACCCGATCAGATCGCGCAGATATCGCTCAAAACCAACGAAATAGAGCACCACACCAAGGATCGCCACGGTCAGCAAAGCCAGCGCGAAGCAAACGAAATAATCGACCCACGCGGGGAAACCGAACCGCTCGGTGAACTCCGGCATCGTCACCGCGATCATCAGCGCCGCCAGGGTAAAAAACTGGCCGTGCGCGAAGTTGATGACCTTCATCACGCCGAAAACCAAGGTCAGCCCAAGCGCGAACAGCACATAAACCGCGCCGATCTGCAGCATATTCACCAGCAGTTGCGCGATCAGGCCCATGCGGAGAGGCCGTGCACTAGGATGAAGGAAGGAAAGGAAGGCCAGGGGGCTTTGCCCCCTGGACCCCCACCAGAGGCAGGGCCTCTGGACGCGATCCGTTTGTCTCCTTCCGGACGGGGACTATCCAAAGCCGTGATACTGCATGGGCTTTGCCGCCCCTTTCTGGAAGAAAACAGCCGACGGTTTCCGAAGGGCGAGCCCTTTGGCGGGGTCCCCAAACTCCAGGTATGGGGGCAGAGCTCCTGGCCTGCCTTCCTTCCTATCCCCGGCATCAGGGCTTCTTCGCAAGGCGCTGTTCGAGCTCCGCCGGGATGATGCGGGCGATTTCGACGGTTTGGCCGTGTTTGATCTGGGTGACGATGATCGGGACCAGCATCTGCTGCGGGTAGCCGTAGGTTTCCATGCCGCCGAAGGCGGTTGGGCCATAGCTGGATTCGAAAATGATCGTCGGAAGCACCTTGGCGACTTTCTTCGGATCGATGGAATCCGCCTTTTCGATTCCGGCCTTCACCGCCATCAGGCCGTCCCAGGCACCCAGTTGGAGGATGTTGAGCGGCTCGTTCAGCGCCTTCAAGGCGCCTTCGTTCAGCTTGCGCTGGATCGGCGTCGCCGCGGGACCGCCGAAATCCGCGGCGTTGCCCATATAAACGTCTTCCACCGCATCGCCGCCGACTTTTACCATCGCGTCCGCGCCGGTTCCGGCGGCCTGCATCTTCACGCCCTTCCAGCCCTGCACCGCCAGTTCCTTGTAGACCATGCCGCTGTCGCCGGGAGGCGCGCCGGACAGGTCCATCATATCGGCGTGGGTCTGGGCGAGCTTGGTGGCGATGGGCTGGAATTCCGTCGTGCCGCGTTCGTACCAGGTCACGGCGACGATGTCGTAGCCGCGCGCCCGATATTGCTTTTCGGCCTCCTCCTCGACCTCATGGCCCGTGGCGTCGTTCGGGTTCAGCAGCGCGACCGTTTTGACCTCGGGATGTTGCTTCTTCACGAGATCGAACAGCGGGCCGAACAATTCGAACGGGGTATTGGAGTTTGTGAAGGTCAGCGGGGCTTGCGGGCCTTTCACGCTCTTGCCCCAGGCGACCTGCATCATCAGCGCGCCCTGGCGTTCGGATAGGCTTTGCAGCGCCTTCACCGGCGCAGTGCCGATGCCTTGGATGATGAAGCGGATGCCGTCCCGGTTCAGGATAGCCTGCGCCGCCTTGGCGCCTTCGGCCGAATTGTAGCCGTTCTCATAGGCGATCGATTCGACCTTGTAGACCTTGCCGCCGGCTTTGATGCCGCCCTGGTCGTTGATCTCCTTAGCCGCCTGCTCGCCGACCCATTTGGCGCCGAGGCCCCAGCCCGCGGCAGCGCCGGACAAAGGCGCAAACACAGCAACCTTCAGCACCTCGTCGGCGCTGGCGGCAGGTGCTGCGGCAAGCATCAAAGCGGCGGCAGCCCATTTCACGATCGGCTTCATGGCACTCTCTCTCCCTGTAACTGCCCCGTTAGCCGGGGCTTAGATGGTGGCAGGCGTGGTCAGACCTCGGTGGTTTGAAAATCGGCGGGCAGGATGATCTCCAGCATTTCACAATCGTCGGAATAATCGAGCACAGTGTGCTTGATGCCCGGCGGCTGCAGCCAGCTGGTGCCGGCCTTCATGGTCTGCTCGCCATGGCCTTCGAACTCGTTCCTGATCCAGCCCTTCAGCACGTAGATCATCTGGAACTGAACGGCGTGGATATGCCGCTTGCGCACCTCGTCCGTGCAGGGCGGGATCATCCGGATCACATGCGCCTGGGCCAGGCCGTGCGAGGCCTCGGCAAAGCCGAGATCGCGGTAGGACGCATAGGGGCGAAGGCCGCCGACCTTGAAATCCTCCTCACGCAGGTGACTGACGTGAAATTTTTGCGGCGCGTTCCGGTCGATATCGGCCATTGGATCCTCCTGGAGCAGACTTGGTTACTTCTGCTGAAGCCTATGATCTGGCTCAGGAGGGCGCAATCCCACCGCGTCAGCCGACCGATTCGATCGTCAGCGGGAAAAGCGATTCCAGATCCTTCACCCGCATCAGATGGTAGGCGTTGAAACGATAGGCCTCCCCGGCCGAAACCTCCGGCGGGGTGAACGGAAAGGCTAGGTTGCCGCCGGTGGACAAGCGGCCGCCGTAGCCGAAATGCATCAGGTACTGCTTGGCGGTACGGACCACCTCGGCGGCCCGGTCGGCGGTGGGGGCGATGCATTCGCCCATGATGAACACTTCACCAGGCGGCGCTTCGCCGGCCGGGACGAACTGGCGCACGCCATCCACGCCATAGACACGGAAGTTAAGCGTGTAGTCCTTTGGCGAATCCTCGCAGACCAGTTCGTCCACCAGCACTGACAGATCGGCCAGGATCTGCCTGTGCCCGGCGATGAAGCGCGGATCGGCCGCCCCAGCGAGCAGCACGGCACGTTCGCCGATACGCCGGGCGCCCTCGATCTTCACGGTCAGTTGCTCGGCGTCGTGCCAAAGTGCGCCAGTCACTCGGGTGCGACGGTCATCGATGGCATTATACTGGGCCGCGGACAGGTCGAGCCGGCCCTCCGGTTCGTAGACGGTGAAGGGGTCGTCCTGCTCATACAGGCTATGCGCGGCGACCGAGACCGGGGTGGCCCGACGTTGCGGCGCCATGCTCTCCAGTTCGAAACCGTTGTCGTCCAACGTGGCAAGGATGGAGTCACGTCCGCCGGGGATGCAGCAGAGCGAGGCGCATTCGATGATCTTCGCCATGTGGACACACAGGCCCATGGGAAAGCCGAGCATCGCCGGCAGGGCGGCAAAGATCGCCGTGTCGCAGGCGCGGCCAGCCACCAGCACGTCGATATCGGCCGCCAGTGCCCGCTGGAAATCGCCCAGGCCCATCTGGCCGACAATGTTGGAAGCGGCGTCCACCTCCTCGATCGTCAGTTCAGGCATGCCGTTGATCGGGGTAACCTCCCTGGCGCGCACGGCGGATTTCAGGACGTCACGCGGAATGTCCGCGGCCAGCACGCCCATGCGGAAGCTGAGCTTCTCCTCACATGCGATGTCCCGGAGCATCGCCAGGGTCTGTTCCAGATGCGGTTTCGCCCCGGCCGAGCCGGCGGAGCCGATGACCAGGGGAATATTCAACCGCCGCGCGCCCAGCAGCACCTTGCGCAAATCGCGCCGGGTGGAGGCGGGCGCCGTGGCCAAATGGCCGCTGCCGAGATAGGTCGGGCCGATATCGATCGAGCCCATGTCGCAGCCGATCAGGTCCGGGCCTCGGGCCAGGCCGACCTCGAACGCTGCCGTCGGGATGCCATAACCGAGTTGGCCGGACGCGCCGAGCAGGCGCATGACACGCCGCGCGCCGGGCTTACGCAGTTCCGCAAGTATCCGACCGGACGCGCTCATATCTCGATCCCCAGCAGCGAGGCGTGCTGCTGAGCGCCGTAGACGTCGCGGTCCCCGGGGTCGCCGGCGGTGACCAGACGGGGCAGCACGATCTTGATGGCGCGGCCGAGCGGGTAGGCGATGATTTTGATGTCCTGGGCCGGCACACCGTAGAGAGCAGAGATCGCCTCGCGCGACAGGGCCGGAGATTGCGCCACGCGCTGGTAGTCCGCATCGGTCGCGAACATGACGTCCAGCGTCAGGCAGCGCGGCCCGGCGTTTTTGCTGCGGATCACTTGCGCGATGTCCTGCAACTGCATTTCTGCCTCCTCCTCGTATTTGGGGGGGATGCTGACCGGTCCGACCGGCCCGCGCAACCGTCAGCGGCGCAGCGCCAGAACCGCCGCCAGCAGCATCAGCACGATGCCGATTGCATCGGTCAGGCTGACCCGCTCGCCATAAACGAACATACCTAGGCCGACCGCGATCACCGGGCAGATGAAGGAATAGGTGCCGGTGCGGCTGGCACCCCAGTCACGCACCAGCCAGAAATATATGATCGTGCCGCCGAGCGAGCCGGGGATCAGCAGGAAGAACCAGCCGGCCCAGGCCGCCCAGCCCCAATGTCCGGAAGCCGCCTGCCAGGCGCCGGGCTCGAAGGCGAACGAGAAGCCCAGCAACATCAGCCCGCCAAGCAGATTGGTCGACGCCGCCATCTGCGCCGGCGGCAGCGAGCGCATGAGCGGCCGGGCCAGCACCGAACCCGCCGAATAGGCAAGAGTGCTCGCCAGTACGCCGGTGGCGCCGAGCAGTTCCAGCATATCGAGTTGGCCCGCGAAGGCCTTCGGTCCGAACAGCAGGAAGATGCCGAGGATACCAAGCGTGGTGGCACCGGCCTGGCGACGGCTGAAGCGCTCCTGGCGCATCAGCACGCTGAAGCCGAGCAGCGATACCGGAGTCAGCGCCGAACTGATCACCGCGGCCAGCCCACTGCTGACGAAGCGCAGGCCATAGAGCAGGACAACCGCGTTGAAGGCGACCATCAGGAACGCCACGATCAGCATCCGCCGCGCCAAACGCCGGCCGATCCACAGCCGCTGCCCCTTGAACCAGCCGAACGCCAGCAGAATCAGGCCAGCCGCTGTCCAGCGCGTGCCGGAAAAGAACGCCGGCGGCACCGCCATCGCGCCCGCCTTCAACGCCAGCCAGTTCGTGCCCCAGATGACGCACATCAGCGCGAACAGCGCGCGCTGCTGCGTATAGGAAGAGATGGCCATACCGTCCTGGTTGGGTGCGGGGGAGCTTGAAAGCGCGACCGTATACCCCCTGATGTCCTCCTTGTCGCAGGACGGTCCGGCATGGCTCTGGTGCAAACTTGCGTAACCCCGCAAGATCACCGCGGATAATAAGGGGGAAACGAGCGCGCGATGGCAATTGCGGCGCAGGGCGGCCAATCCCAGGGCATGGAACCAAAGGTCGCCCATCGCGGGCTGATCACGGCGTTCGTCATGATGGCGACGCTGATGCAGGTGCTGGACGCCACCATCGCCAATGTCGCGCTGCCGTATATGCAGGGCAGCCTGGGGACGACCTCCGACGAGATCACCTGGGTGCTAACATCCTACGTGATCGCCGCCGCGATCATGACCGCGCCGGTCGGCTGGATGGCCCAACGCTACGGGCGGAAGAACCTGTTCATCACCTGCCTGGCCGGGTTCACGATCAGTTCCATGCTCTGCGGCGCCGCCCAGACCCTGCCTCAGATGGTGACGTTCCGGCTGATGCAGGGGGTGTGCGGCGCAGCCCTTGTACCCCTGTCACAAGCGACGATGCTGGACATCTA
>CAINEA010000452.1 GCA_903847525.1 uncultured Acetobacteraceae bacterium
CTGGTCCGCACCAACCCGCAGGCGGCCAAGCGCCAGGAGGGCATCTCCTTCCTGCTGATCGACATGAAAACGCCGGGCATCGAGATTCGCCCGATCATCTCCATCGACGGCAACCACCATCTGAACGAGGTGTTCTTCACCGACGTGAAGGTACCCGCCGAAAACCTGGTCGGCGAGGAAAATAAGGGCTGGAATGTCGCCAAGTTCCTGCTGGGCAACGAGCGCACCGGCATCGCCCAGCTCGGCAAGTCCAAGGAGCGAACGGAATTCGCGCGCTTCCTGGCGCGGGAGGTCCGGATGAACGGCCAGCCCTTGATCGAGGACCCAAGCTTCCGCACCCGCGCCGCCCAGTTGGAAGTGGAACTGAAGGCGC
The DNA here is from genome assembly GCA_903847525.1 of uncultured Acetobacteraceae bacterium. GTDB lineage: Bacteria > Pseudomonadota > Alphaproteobacteria > Acetobacterales > Acetobacteraceae > PALSA-911. Next base: position 374 of record CAINEA010000452.1, read on the forward strand.
TGGAGATCACCCAGATGCGCGTCGTCTCCGACCAGGAAAAATCCCAGGACAGCGGCAAGCCCGATCCCTTGTCGTCGGTCCTGAAGATCCGCGGCACCGAACTGCAGCAGGCGAGCACCGAACTCGCCATGGACGCCGGCGGCCCCCCCACCATGGCCGTCTGGCAACGCGAACTCGCCGCGACCGTGAACGAACCCGCCATCGGCCCCTCCTGGGCCCCGGCGCTTGCCACCGAATACCTTTTCCTCCGCGCAGCCTCGATCTATGGCGGCACCAACGAGATCCAGAAGAATATTTTGAACAAGGCGGTACTGGGGCTGTGAACAACAGCCGGGCTGCTAGAGCGCTTTCGCGACGAGTGAAAGCGCTCCAGCGATATTTTGGCGAGCAATTCCATCAGTCTAAGATCGCTTCGCGAATCAAGTCAGGCTGATTTCGCTCTAACGGCAGAGCGGATTCTCGGCCCTTTGCGGCACGCTGAGGTTCCGGCAGAGCCCGTCATCTGAACGTCCGGCCACCGGGTTGGACGCATCGGGTGCGACCATCATCAGCCCCGGCGGCGCATTGACCTGGACAGGAGGTGGGGACGTCGCGCAGCCCACCACCGCGCAGGCCGTGGTGCCTGCCAGCGCCAGCCTGATGATCGGCCTCATCTTCCCTGACACAACGCGTTCGCCGCCTTCTCGTCCGCTGTCAAGTTGCGGCAAATGTCCCCGATGGGGGCGATCGACATGCCCGGGTATGCTGCCCCGGGAGCCGTAGGAACGACCGGCGCTGGCGAAGCCGGAATCGCCGGAAGCGGCACCGGCGGAGGGGCAATATTCGTCATGGGCGCCGCCGCGCCGCCTCCTGCCGGGTTCGATGGCGAAAGCACCGTGACTGCGGGCGGCTGCACCGCTTGCGCTTGCGCCGGCGCGTGGACGTCCATGGCCGCGATCCCCGCCAAACCGCACATCAACGCCCAAGGCTGAATAATTTTCATTTCCTAGGCTCCTGAATGGGTGATCCAGACGGTGCGATCGGCGCTGCAACCGCAGCCGGCGCCGTGGGCGTGATCGTGTACACCTTGTCGACGAAAATCAGCACGAAGGCGATGGACATCGCCAGAATGACGACACCGACAACCGACGAGGTCAACTTCAGCCGCTGCGCCGATAATTCCAGGTCACCGTCCATGGGCTTATCGCGACGAACCGAAAAATAGAGCTGGTAGCCAGAGAACAGCAGCCCCGCGCACACCACGGCGACGACCGTCCACATCATCACGGTCGAAGCAAAATTTTGCCATTTGTACAGTTGTGCCGTCGCCTGCATCAGCGCGATCTGCTCGTCATACTGTGCCGACAGCGCCTCCACATACTTCGCGTGCAGCGGCGCCCGTTCTGCGGCTAGCTGGGCATTCAGCGTGTCGATCCGCTGATTGAGCAACTGCGCCAGTTGCGACAGTGCGGCGATATGCTGGTCCGGTGTAAGTACTGTGGCGCCGTCAGGCATGAGCGGGTTCCGTTCGATCCGAAATAAATCCAAGTCCGACGATGCCGCCAGACTAGCAGCTGACCAATAGGCCCGTCCGAAATTATTTCGGAAGCCTGGCCCCGTGTCATCTGGTTCGGGCCTCGCTCGCCGGCAATCCGCTCACCGGCGCAGGGGCTTGGCGCCTCGCTACATTCCCGGCCTAATGATCGCCATGCTAGGCCAGGTAACACCTATCACCTGGCGTCATGTCCATTGCCCGAGGATCCGATGCGAGGCCCCGCCTTCTTTCTCTCCGGTGATTCCTTCCCCTACAACGCGCATCTCGAAGACGATATGCGCCTACGCTTCGCCCCACTGTTCGCCGGTTGGACCAGCCAGGCCGACCTGCCTCGACAGCCCGGCACCAAGGGCCCGTCGGACATCGCCTGGCGCGTCGCGCAACTCGACGCCATCCTGGCCGCCTGCCACGACGCCAGAACCACGATCCTGTTCGCCCGTTCCTCCGGCTCGCGCGTGGTCACCCAGGTCGCCGTGCGGCGAGAGGTGGGTGGGGTCATCTGTTTCAGCTACCCGTTCCGCCGGCCCCACCACGTCATCGAGCCGGACCGATTCGCCCACCTCGCCGCTATCCGCGTCCCGGTCCTGATTGTGCAGGGCAGGGAAGACACATATGGCGCGACGGAAATCACAGAGCAGTACGCCCTGTCACAATCGGTGCATTGCCTGTTCGTCCCCGGCACCCACGAACTCGCGCTGTCCCCGCAGAAATGGGACAGTCTCACGCAGACGATCATCGATTTCTGCGACGCAGCGGTGCTCCGCCTGCCGTTTTCCGCGTGCCATTTCGACGAGGAGTTCTACCTGCGCAGCCATCCCGACGTGGCCACCGCCCTGGCAGCCGGTCAGCTCGAAACTGGCGAGCAGCATTACCGCATCTGGGGCCAGAAGGAGGGCCGCAGCTTCCGTTTGCTGCCCAGGGATATCTAAAATGATTGGCGGACCCGAGCCGCCAGGTTAGGCGTGGATTCCCCC
>CAINEA010000453.1 GCA_903847525.1 uncultured Acetobacteraceae bacterium
CGCAGGAAGCTGATCGGCAGCAGGTTCTGGCCGCTTTTGCCTTCCTCTTCGACGATGATCTGGGTCAGGACCGCGCGGGTAATTTCTTCGCCGGTCTTGGCGTCATAGACCACGAAGTCGGAACGCTTTTTGACCATCTGCGACAGGTCGTCGAGGGTGACATAGCTGCTCGTCGCCGTGTTGTAGAGGCGCCGGTTCGCATATTTCTTAATCACTATCGGCGGCGTTTGAGCGCCACTCGTATCGGTCATCGGTGCTGAACCCCTTGGAAGGTTGGAAGAGGGCGCGATTATGGGGCTAGCATAACAGCTTCGGGGCGGAAGGCTCTAGCGTCCTTATCGCATCGACGCCTATAGTTCGTGGTATGGCGGAACCTTCCGATCTCGCCGCCCTGGCCCGGCGTTATGTCGATTTATGGCAAGACCAACTGACGGCGCTCGCCGCCGATCCGGCCCTTGCCGAAAGCACGGCGCGGCTGCTAGCGGCGTTGGTGCCGGCTGGTTGGCCGCCCTCCATGGGAACCCACGATGAAGATGCCGGCTCGACCCCGCCCGGTTGGTTCGACTTCGGCGCCGGCACAACCGGCCCGCGAGGAAACACTTCCCCCGCCGGGTCTCGGGCCGCGTCTCGGACCGCGTCCGCTGGCGCTGCATCTGGCGAACGCGACCGGCGCGTGGATGAGCTCACGCGCCGCATTGCCCTTCTTGAAAAGCGGCTCGCTGCCGTGGAGGCCGGAGCTGGCCCTGCAAGGAGCCGCGCTCCAGCTAAGCCTCGGCCTCGCAAAAAGTGAGGATTTCTCGGCGGCGCTCGACGCCGAACTGACGCAGCGCAACGTTCGCCTCCTCGAAGGCATCGAGCTTTATCGCCATCATGCTTATCACCGCGCCTTGGCCGAACCGCCGGTGCTGTGGCAGGACGGCACGACGCGGCTGCTCGATTACGGACCCTCAAACGGTGTGCCGGTGCTGGTCGTGCCGTCACTGATTAATCGCGCCTACATCCTCGATCTCGCCGAAGGTCAGAGCCTGCTGCGCTATCTCGCCGGCGTCGGGCTGCGTCCACTACTGCTCGATTGGGGCGCTCCCGGGGCCACCGAACGCGATTTCGACCTGACCGATTACATCACCCTGCGGCTGGAGCCCGCCGCTGCCGCCGCGGCCAAGGCGGCGGGCGAAGCGCCGATCGTCATGGGCTATTGCATGGGCGGGCTGCTCGCTCTGGCGCTGGCGGCGCGCCGTCCGCAGCATGTTCGGGCGCTGGCCCTCCTGGCGACGCCCTGGCGTTTCCATGCCGAACGCGCCGCCCATGCCCGGCTGCTCGGCATGCTCGCCGCGCCGATGACCGAGGCCTACGCCGCTTTGGGTGAATTGCCCGTCGATGTGCTTCAGGGCCTGTTCGCCGCTCAAGACCCGCTGCTGGTGATGCGCAAATTCACCCGCTTTGCCGCGATGGATCAGGACGGCCCGGCGGCGCGCAGCTTCGTCGCGCTTGAGGATTGGCTCAATGACGGCGTGCCGCTTTCCTTGCCGGTGGCGCGTGAATGTCTCGCCGATTGGTACGGCGACGATCTGCCAGGCCGGAACCGCTGGACAGTCGGCGGCGTGCCGATCCGGCCGCACAGCATCGAGATCTCCAGCCTCATCGTCGTGCCGGCACAGGATCGCATCGTGCCGCCAGCAACGGCAGCGGTGCTGGTCGATGAATTGCCGATGGCCGAACGTCTGACCCCGCCGTTGGGCCATATCGGCATGATCGTCGCGCGCGAAGCGCCCACCATGGTCTGGCCAGGGCTAGCTGATTGGCTGCTGGCGCACGGCGCCCCTGCTTGAGCGCCCACGCTTGAGCGCGCGGCCCCGGCGGGCAATAACCCGGTTCTGAAATTCACCGGGGCGGAAACACCATGGCCGACAGCTACGAGATCGATATCGAGGAAGTCGAATATCTGCGCCATGGCGACAAGCCGTTCCTCGCGCGCATCTTCAAGCCGCGTGGCAAGGGGCCTTTCCCGGCCGTCGTCGAGGCGCATGGCGGCGCATGGTGCGAAGGCAATCGCGCCAACAACGACACGGTCAACGAAGCGGTGGCGCGCGGTGGCGTCGTCGTCGCAGCGCTCGATTTTCGTAACCCGCCCGATGCGACATATCCCGGTTCGGTCGCCGACGTGAATTACGCGGTGCGTTGGCTTAAGGCACAGGCGGCGCGTTTCAATACGAAGCCCGAATGGGTCGGCACCATGGGCACCTCCAGCGGCGGGCATCTCGCCGTGCTCGACGGGTTGAA
>CAINEA010000454.1 GCA_903847525.1 uncultured Acetobacteraceae bacterium
ATGCTGATTGTTCATAGCCTTGCCTCCCTCTGGTTCATCATGATCTCGCAAATGACGGCGTCGGATTACGGCGTCCAGGGTGTGTGTCGATACGATGAAGCGTCAGACGCCGAGATACTCGTGCAACTTGTCCATATTGGCTTCGAGCTGATGGTTCGGGATCATATCGATCACCTTTCCGTGCTCCATCACATAGTGCCGGTCCGCAACGGTTGCGGCGAAGCGGAAGTTCTGCTCGACCAGCAGCACGGTGAAGCCGCGCGACTTGATCTCGCGAATGGTGCGGCCGATCTGCTGCACGATCACCGGCGCGAGACCCTCGGTCGGTTCGTCCAGTAACAGCATCTTGGCACCGGTGCGCAGGATGCGCGCGATCGCAAGCATCTGCTGCTCGCCGCCCGAAAGCTTGGTGCCCTGCGAGGTGTTCGCGCGTTCCTTCAGATTGGGAAACAGCGTAAAGATCTCTTCAACGGTCAGCCCCCCCGGAGCCACGATTGGCGGCAGCATCAGGTTCTCGGTCACGGACAAGGAGCCAAAGATGCCACGCTCTTCCGGGCAGATGGCAATGCCGGCGCGGGCGATCATGTTGGACTGCATGCCGATCGTCTCGGCACCGCGGAAGCGGATGCTGCCCTCGCGGCGCGGCACGAGACCCATGATCGACTTCATCGTCGTTGTCTTGCCAGCGCCATTGCGGCCCAGCAGCGTCACGACCTCTCCCTCGCGCACCTCGAAATCCACCCCGTGCAGGATGTGGCTCTCACCGTACCAGGAATTCAGGTCTTTAATTTCAAGCATGGTGAGTCTCAGACATGTTCGGAACCCAAATAGGCGGCGATGACGGCGGGGTTGGCGGAAACAGTGGCGTAGTCCCCCTCGGCCAGCACACTGCCGCGCGTCAGCACGGTGATGGTGTCGCAAAGGCCTTCCACAACCGAAAGGTTGTGTTCGACCATCAGGATCGTGCGTCCCGTGCGAATGCGCTTGATCAGTTCCACGATGCGGTCGACGTCCTCATGCGCCATGCCGGCAGTGGGTTCGTCGAGCAGCATCATCTCCGGCTCCAGCGCCAGAGTAGTGGCGATCTCGAGTGCCCGCTTGCGGCCGTAGGACAATTCCCCCGCGGCGGTTTCGGCATAGCCGGTCAGGCCGACGTCGAACAGCAATTCACGGGCGCGATCGTCGTAGCGGTGCAGCACCGCCTCGGAACGCCAGAAATCGAACGATGCCCCCCGCGCTCGCTGCAACGCCAGGCGCACATTCTCGAGCGCCGTGAGATGTGGAAACACAGCTGAGATCTGGAAGCTGCGCACCAGCCCAAGCCGCGCGACCTGCGCCGGCTTCATGCCGGTGATGTCGCGCCCCTTGAATCGGATTGTGCCCCGCGTCGGCTGCAGGAATTTAGTCAACATGTTGAAGCACGTGGTCTTCCCAGCACCATTCGGCCCGATAAGGGCATGAATAGTTCCGGTCTGCACACGTAGCGCAACCTCGTTTACTGCGACAAAGCCTTGGAACTCACGAGTCAGACCCGTGGTTTCCAGGATGATATCTGCCACCCCGGACGCCCCCTTTTTTGAATGAGTGCGCTGATTTGCATATCGCGCCAGCCAGCGCAAGATTGCGACGCAAGTTTATGGCGCAATATTATTGCACCCGATCTGGCAAATTCGAGACGGAAGGTCGAAATACGTCCATGGAATTTTTCAAATGAGACTTCGCAGCCCCCTGTTCGCTCCCGGCGACTCGATACGGAAGATCGAGAAGGCTGTCGCCTCCGCTGCCGACGCGGTGATCATCGATCTCGAGGACAGCGTCGCCGCCTCGGCCAAGGAGGCCACCCGCCCGGCCGTTGTCGCCGCGGTTGAGGGCAATCGAGGGCGGAAAATCATCGTGCGGGTCAACCCACGCAGCACGCCCTGGTACCTGGGGGACCTCGCCGCGATCATCCCGTCGCGGCCCAACGCGATCCTGCTGCCGAAATGCACGGGGGCGGACGATCTGCGCGCGCTGGATCATCATATGGAAGTGCTTGAGGTTGCCTCTGGCTTCGAGGTCGGCAGCATCCAGGTGATTGCGCTGGTGACGGAAACCGCGCCGTCGCTGTTCACCCTCGGCCAATATGCCGGCGTGGCGGCTCGGCTGATCGCGCTCGGTTTCGGGGCGGAGGATATTTCCGGCGATCTTGGCGTGCCGCCGCGCCGAGCGGATGGCGCCTACCCGGCGCCGATCGCTGCGGCCCGCGCCACGACGCTGGCGGCTGCGGGCGCCGGCGGCATCGTGGCGATCGATACGCCCTGGACAGATTTCCGCGACCCGGCCGGCCTGCGCGCCGATGCCGAGAATGCGGTGGCCGACGGGTTCGTCGGCAAGTTCCTGATCCACCCTGATCAGATCGAGATCGCCAACGAGGTGTTCAGCCCCTCGGCCGAGCAGGTGGTATGGGCGGAGAAGGTGCTGGACGCGTTCGCACGCAATCCCGATGCGGGGGTGTTCGCCCTGGATGGCAAGATGATCGACCGGCCGCATTTCCGGCTGGCCAGCCGCATTCTGGCCAGCGCCGGTCTTGCGGGGGGTTAAGGTCGGTTGAAGTTCGTAAAGCTCCGGTAAAGTTCACGCGGCTCGCATTCGGGCACTATATACAGCCGCGATGCACTTCCGTCCCGTCCTGGCTTTCTGCGCTATTTTTTCGTGTCTTGGGTCGTGGCGCCGTTCGTCCGTCCACGGATCGCGCGTGGCCGCGGGTATCGCGGCCTTGCTGTCGGTGGCTGGCTGCGATCCTGGCCCTATGGAGCGGATCGCCGCACCGGACGTGCCCGGCGACTGGCGGACCCTGGCCGCGTCGGCGCAGCCGGTATGGCCGGGAGATGCCTGGTGGCAAGGCTTCAACTCGCCCGATCTGAACCGGCTGATCGTCGAGGCGGAGGGCAACAATTTCAGCATCGCAGCCGCCATCGCCCGAATCCGGCAGGCGGACGCGCAGTTGCGCATCGCCGGCGCGCCGTTGCTGCCGGCCGTCGGCGCCACCGCCAATGCCAATTGGCAGCAAGCAAAGCGCAACAGCTTCAGCATCGGCAACAATGGCCTTCTGAGCACGGGCGGAGAGCCCTACACGAACATTCGCTACTATAATGTGGGCCTGAATGCGTCGTATGAGTTCGATTTCTGGGGCAAGGTCCAGGCCCAGCAGCAGGCCGCCGCCGATACGGCCCTGTTCAGCCGGTTCGACCGCGACACCGTCGCCCTGGGGGTGGTGACCAGCACCGCCAGCACCTGGTTCACGGCGCTTGGCGCCAACGACCGGGTACGGGCTGCCGAGAACAACCTGGCCACCGCTGAAAAGGTGCTGACCGCTTTCCAGGTGCGAATGGAGGTTGGCACCGCCACGGCGCTGGATGTCTCCCAGCAGTTGGCTTTGGTGGCGGGTATCCGCAGCTCGATCCCGGCACTGCGCAACCAGCGCGACCAGGCGGTCAACGGACTGGGTATTCTCACCGGAAAGGCGCCGGTGGAGGTTACCGTCAAGCCGGGCACGCTGGACACGCTGTCGCTGCCGCCGCTTGCCCCCGGCCTGCCGGTGGATCTGCTGGCGCGCCGGCCGGACGTGGCGGCCGCCGAGGCGCAACTGGCCGCCGGCGGCGCCGATGTCGCGGCCGCCCGGGCGGCGTTCTTTCCTGCCGTGCAGCTTACCCTGACCGGCACGTTCCAAAGCGCGGCCATCAACACCCTGTTTGGCCCCGGTGCGGCGCTTGCCAGCCTGGCCGGTGGCCTGACCCAGCCCATCTTCGACGCCGGCACCCTGCGCGGACAGCTGGAGCAGGCGAAGGGCCGTCAGGACGAATTGCTGGCCAATTACCGCACCGCCATCCTGCAGGCCTTCACCGACGTCGATAACGCGCTGACCGCCTACCAATACGCCACCGAGCAAGAGAAATTGCAAAATCAGACGGTTGCAGTCGCTCGACGATCCGCTGACATAGCCCGCGCGCAGCAGAACGCCGGCACAGTGGATATCCTGACCGTACTTAATCTGCAGACCACCCTGTTCAATGCACAGGATAATCTGGTGCAGGCGAGGCTGTCGCGGGTTCAGGCATTGCTGTCGCTCTACAAGGCGCTGGGAGGGGGCTGGGCCGGCGCGGATGTCACGCCGCCGGTGCTGGTTCCCGGGCGTCTGGAGGGCGGCGTCGCCCTGCCGATTGGGGATAATGTCCGATGAGGGGCGCGAGGGATGATTGGGCAGGAATAAGCTGGCCGAACCGTGATTACGCCATGAGCTATTACCACATTTTCTATTGTTACCGGCGTGAAGTGGCCCGATATCTCCTCGGGAGGAGCCCGACCGCATGGACGCACTGACCGACCCCCGGCTGCGTGAGGCGCCGGCCACGGACACGCCCGACCTGATCGCGCCGAGAAAACGCCGCCTGAGGAGCCGCGTGCTGATGGCGATGCTGTCGCTGCTGGTCATCGCCGGCGTTGGCGCAACCTTCTGGTTCCGCCCCGCCCCGACGACGACCTCCGGCAGCGGCCGCTCCAAGATGGAGGCCATTCCCGTTCTGGCGGCGCCGGCAAAGAAGGCTGATGTGCCGATCTACCTCGATGGCCTCGGCACCGTGCAGGCGTTCCAGACCGTGACGGTGAAGCCACAGGTCGACGGCAAGCTGATCGAGATGCGCTTCACCGAGGGCCATGACGTGAAGGCCGGCGACGTGCTGGCGAAAATCGACCCCACGATCTACCAGGCGGCTCTGGATCAGGCCGTCGGAAAACTGGAGCAGGACAAGGCGACCCTGGCCAATGCACGGGTCGATCTGGTGCGCTACCAGAAACTGGCCCTTACCGCCTACACCACCGCGCAGCAGGCGGACACGCAGAAGGCGCTCGTGGCGCAACTGGAGGCGCAGACCCGCCAGGACCAGGCGCAGATCGACAATGCCCAGGCGCAACTGGGCTACACCACGCTGATCGCGCCGATCGACGGGCGGACCGGCATCCGGCTTGTGGACGCCGGCAACATCGTGCACGCGTCCGACGCCACCGGAATCGTGGTGATCACCACGCTGAAGCCGATTTCCGTGGTGTTCACGTTGCCGCAGCAAACCCTGCCGCAGGTAGCCCGCGCCATGCAGCAGGCCGCGACGCAGGGGACGAAACCCACGGTGCTCGCGACCAACCAGAACGCCGGTCCCGGCGGCGGCGGGGCGCCGCTGGATCGCGGCACGCTGACGGTGCTGGACAATCAGGTCGATCCCGCCACCGGCACGATCAGGCTGAAGGCCACCTTCCCGAACCCGGATCTGACGCTGTGGCCCGGCGGCTTTGTCGGCGTGCGGCTGCATGTGGACACGGCGCGCGGCGCCATCACGGTGCCGGATGCCGCCGTGCAGCGCGGCCCGCGTGGCAGCTACCTGTATGTCATCGGCGACGGCGACACCGTGACGCGCCGCGACGTGACGGTGGGGCATGAGGACGCGCAGTATGCCATCATCACCGATGGCCTGAAGGAGGGCGAGCAGGTGGTGACGGACGGGGCGTCCCGCCTCAATGACGGCAGCAAGGTGCGCGTCACCGCTCCGGTCGCTGGGAACGCCGCTGGACCGACACCGACCGCCGCTCCGGGCGCCCAACGCCGGCCCCGGGCGCCGCAGAATTAGGGTGGAGTAGATCCGATCGGCGCGTTCAACATCTCCTCCATCTTCATCGCCAGGCCGATCGCCACCTGGCTGCTGGCG
>CAINEA010000455.1 GCA_903847525.1 uncultured Acetobacteraceae bacterium
ACGCTGGTGCGCCGCGACCAGCCGACGCTTCACATGCCGACCCGGGCGCGCGAGGTGGCCGATGTGTCCGGTGCCGGTGATACCCTGGTGGCGGCGCTGGCGATCGCATTGGCCGCGGGTGCCGACCTGCCGGAAGCCGCGGCGTTGGCGAACCTGACTGCTGGGCTTTCGGTGGCCAAGCAGGGCACCGCGACCGTGTCGCGCGACGAGGTGACCGCCGCGCTGCATCTGCGTGAGATCGTGGAGACCGACGACAAGATCGTCGCCATCGAACAGGCACGCGCGCGTGTGGCCGCCTGGCAGATGACCGGGCTGAAGGTCGGCTTCACCAATGGCTGCTTCGACCTGATCCATCCCGGCCATGTGCGGCTTCTGAGTGAGGCGCGGGCCGCCTGCGACCGGCTGATCGTGGCGCTGAACACCGACGCCTCCGTGCGCCGGCTCAAGGGCCCAACCCGTCCGGTGCAGTCAGAGGCGGCTCGGGCCACGGTGATGGCCTCTTTGGCGCCGGTGGACATGGTGGTGCTGTTCGCTGAGGACACACCGCTGGAACTGATCGCCGAGCTGCGCCCGGACGTGCTGGTGAAGGGCGCCGACTATACGATCGATCAGGTGGTCGGAGCCGATCTGGTGCAAAGCTGGGGCGGCAAGGTGACCCTGGTTAACCTGGAACAGGGGCACAGCACGACCGGTACCATCAAGCGGATGGCGGTGGAAGCACGATAGCCTTCTGTCGGAGGTGCTTCACGGCACGCGCAATTCGTGGTCCAACAGGGAAAGAAATCTCCAAATTTTGACAGGACACGGATAGAATCATGCGCATCCCTCTCCTCGCGGGCCTGCTGACCGCGGCGCTCGTTGCCGCTGCGCCTTTTGGCGTTTCCGCCCAGCTGGCGGCTGATCCGGTAAAAATCGACCTCGTCGCCGTGCTCAGCGGGCCGCAGGCCACCCTCGGCCAGCAGGTGCGCGACGGGTTTTTGCTCGGAGTCGCGGCACGGGGCGGCAAGCTGGGCGGCCGGACGGTCGATATCGCGATCATCGACGACGAGTCCAAGCCGGACGTCGCGGTGAACAAGGTCCGTGCCGCTTTGGGTCAGACCCCGCCGGCCTTCGTGGTCGGGCCGGTGTTCAGCAATATTCTGGGCGCCATCATCAAGCCGGTGCTGGAATCGGGCGCCGTGATGATCAGCCCGAACGCCGGGCCCTCTACCTTCGCCGGCGCATCCTGCGCACCCAATTTCTATGTCACCAGCTATCAGAACGACCAGGTTCATGCCGTGATGGGCAAGGTCGCCACTGATCGTGGCTACAAGCGGGTCTATCTGCTGGCGCCGAACTATCAGGCCGGCAAGGACGCGATGGCCGGGTTCAAGCGCTTCTTCAAGGGCGAGGTGGTCGGCGAGGTGTATGTCCCGCTGACCCAGATGGACTTCCAGGCCGACCTCGCCCGTATCGCCGAAGCCAAGCCGGACGCGGTGTTCGCTTTCATGCCTGGCGGCCTCGGCATCGCGCTGGTCAAGCAGTATCGCCAGGCCGGGCTGGAGACGATCCCGTTCCTGTCCACGTTCACGGTCGATGAAAGCGTGCTGCCGGCCTTGGGCGATGTGGCGGTCGGGCTGAACTCGGCGGCGAACTGGGCGCCGAACATGGATAATGCCGCGAACAAGAAATTCGTCACCGATTTCGAAGCGAAATACGGCTACGTACCTGGCACCTACGCCGCACAGGCCTATGATACCGCGGCGCTGATCGACGCGGCCTTGACCGCGACCGGTGGTTCCACCGCCGATCCCGCCAAGCTGCGCACGGCGCTGGAGCAGGCGAAATTCCAGTCGGTGCGCGGCAACTTCCAATTCGGCAAGAACCATTATCCGGTGCAGGATTTCTGGCTGACCAAGGTGGTCAAGCGCCCCGACGGCAAGTTTCAAACCGAAACCGTCCAGCGCGTGTTCGAGGCCGATACCGATCCCTATGCCGCTGCCTGCGAGATGCACTGACCGCATCTTCGCTTCGCTGGTTTTCGGTCTGGCCGAGCCGTGACGCTGCTGGTCATTCAGGCGCTGAACGGCGTGCAACTCGGCCTGTTGCTGTTCCTGATCGCCGCCGGCCTGACGCTGGTGTTCGGGGTGATGGATTTCATCAACCTGGCGCATGGCGTGCAATACATGCTGGGCGCCTACCTCGCCGTCGCCGCGGCTTCGGTCACCGGGTCGTTCTTTCTCGGCGTGATCCTGGCCGTGCTCGTGGCCGGCGGGGTCGGTCTGGTGCTGGAATGGGCGGTGTTCCGACATTTGTACGGTCGCGATCACCTGGATCAGGTGCTGGCGACCTTCGGGATCATCCTGTTCCTGAATGAAGCGGTGCGGGTGATCTGGGGTTCCGCGCCGCTGCAACTGGCGATGCCGGCGGTGCTGTCCGGATCGTTCCCCATCATGCCTGGGCTGCACTACCCGATCTATCGTGTGGCGCTGATCGTCGTCGGGTTGCTGGTCGCGGCCGGGCTGGCAGCGGTGATCCAGGGCACGCGGACGGGCATGCGCATTCGCGCCGGCGCTTCCAACCCCCTGATGATCGCCTCCCTCGGCGTCGATATCGGCCGGTTGTTCCGCCAGGTGTTCGGGGTCGGTGCGATGCTGGCGGGTTTTGCCGGCGCGCTGGCCGCGCCTTTGCTGTCGGTGGAACCGGGCATGGGCGACAACCTGCTGATCCTCGCTTTCGTGGTGATCGTCATCGGCGGCATCGGCTCGATCCGCGGCGCCTTCGTCGCCGCGATCCTGGTCGGGCTGGTGGATACGCTCGGCCGCGGCCTGGTGACGGATGCGGCCGGGCTGCTGCTGCACGGCACAGCGGCGGCGCGCGTCGGGCCGGCGCTGGCGTCGATGCTGATCTACCTGGTGATGGCCGCCGTATTGGCGGTCCGCCCGGCCGGGCTGTTCCCCGCCGTGCCCGCCTGATGCGTCTGCCGCCTTCCGTTCCGATTTTCCTGCTGCTGGCCATGCCGTTGGTGCTGCCCTTGGGCGCGCATGCCGGCTACGTCTTCGATCTCGGTGCGCGGATCGCCATCCTCGGCATTGCGGCGCTGAGCCTGAATTTTCTGCTCGGCGCGGGCGGGCTGGTCAGTTTCGGCCATGCGGCCTACCTGGCGATCGGCGCCTACGGCGTGGCGATCCTGGACGCCAACGCGATCCATAACGCCGCTGTCGTGGTGCCGGTCGTGCTAGCGGCCTCGCTGGTGTTTTCCCTTCCCACCGGCGCCGTGGCCTTGCGCACGCGTGGCGTCAATTTCATCATGATCACGCTGGCGTTTTCGCAGATGGTCTATTTCGCCGCCGGCTCGCTGGCCGATTACGGTGGCGATGACGGCTACACGCTGACGGCGAGAACGACATGGTTCCACGCAAAACCATTGGCGACGCCGTACGGCTTCTATGCCACCTGCGTGGCGCTGCTGCTGGGCTGCTATCTCCTGTGCCGCGCGATGGTCGCCTCGCGTTTCGGCCGCGCGCTGCGCGCCATCCGCCAGGATCGCCAGCGCGTGCAGGGGCTGGGGATCAATCCGTTTTCGATCCAGCTCACCGCAATCGCGATCGGCGGCATGATGGCGGCCCTGGCCGGTGCACTGCTGGCCAACGCGGCCGAGTTTGCCTCGCCCGCCTATGCCGCCTGGCAGCGATCTGGCGACCTGTTGATCATGGTGATCCTGGGGGGCGCCGGCAGCGTCCACGGCGCCATACTCGGCGCGGCGGCGGTGGTGCTGGCGGAGGAAGCGCTCGGCAGCGTGACCGAGCACTGGCGGATCCTGTACGGGCCGCTGCTTGTTCTGGCGGTGATTTTCTTCCGCGGCGGGCTCGCCGGCATCGGGCGGCCGAAGGGATGACTCCGCAGCCGAAGCTCTCGCTGCGCGGATTGTGCAAGCGCTACGGCGCCCTGGTCGTGACGGACGATCTCTCGCTCGACGTGCAGCGCGGCACCATCCACGCCGTGATCGGCCCGAACGGCGCGGGCAAGACGAGCCTCCTGAATCAGATCTTCGGCAGCGTAACGCCGGATGCCGGGTCGGTATGGTTGGACGGCAGGGATATAACCGATTTGCCGATCCACCGCCGCGCCCGGCTCGGGTTGATCCGCAGCTTCCAGATCGTTTCCATCCTGCCGGAATTCTCCGTGCTGGAGAATGTCGCCCTGGCGGCACAGGCGAAGGCGGGGTCCTCGTTTCGTTTCTTCCGTGCGGCAGCACGCGAAACCGTGTTGAACGACGCCGCCCGCTTAGCGCTGGCCAAGGTCGGGCTCACTACGGTGGAAACAACCATTGCCGGCGGGCTGAGCCACGGTGAAAAGCGCCAGTTGGAACTGGCCATCGCCCTGGCCGCACAACCCGGCCTGCTGCTGTTGGACGAACCCTTGGCAGGCGCCGGCGTGGAAGAAGCCGCCCGGCTGATCGGCATCCTGCGAGCCCTGGCCGGGGAGTGCACCATCGTGCTGGTGGAGCACGACATGGATGCGGTGTTCGCCCTGGCCGATACCGTCACCGTGCTGGCCGAAGGTCGCATCCTCGCCAGCGGTTCGCCGGCCGAGATCCGCCAGGATGCGGCGGTCCGCGCCGTCTATCTCGGTGACACATGCTGAGGGTTGAACACCTCGCCGCCGGCTACGGCGACACGCAGGTGCTGTTCGACGTCACGTTTTCCGTCGGCGCCGGAGAGGTCGTGGCCCTGCTTGGCCGCAACGGCATGGGCAAGACCACCACGGTCCGCACGATCATGGGCCAATTGCCGGCACGTGCCGGCAGCCTGACGATCGACCGCACCCCGACCGCCGGCATGGCGCCGTTTCGCATCGCGCAGCTTGGCCTGGGCCTGGTGCCGGAGGGACGGCAGATCTTCCCGACCCTGACTGTGGAGGAAAATCTGCTGGCCGCCGCCGCCGCCCGATTCGGCTATGCCTGGACCCTGCGCAGCGTGTTCGACCTGTTTCCCCGCCTCGGTGAGCGCCGCCGCCAGGCCGGACGGACCCTGTCGGGCGGGGAGCAGCAGATGCTGGCGATTGGCCGTGCGCTGATGACCAATCCGCGCCTGCTGATCCTGGACGAAGCCACCGAAGGCCTGGCCCCGCTGATCCGCGCGGAGATATGGGATTGCCTCGCGCGGCTGCGCGGCCAGCGCCTGTCGATCCTGCTGATCGACCGTTCGCTGCAGGCGATGATGCGGCTGGCGGACCGGATGACGATCCTGGAAAAGGGCCGCACGGTCTGGACCGGCAGTCCATCGGGTCTTGCGCAATCGGCCGATATCCGGGAACGCTATCTGCACCTATGACGAATAGCGGCTGCAACGGAGACGGCACATGCGGGAACTCAATGCTGGCATCACTCCCCCGGGCGAGGGCGATGGCGGCACTGTCTGGAATATCCTGGGGCAGGTCTATTTCATGAAGGAGCTTTGCGACAGCTCGTTCAGTTTCGAAACGCATGGCATGCCCGGCACCTTCGTGCCGCCGCATATCCACCCGACCCAGGACGAGTTCATCTTTCTGCTGGACGGCAAGATGGACCTGACGCTGGACGGTCAAAGCCATGTGCTGCTCCCCGGCGGCATGGCTCGGATGCCGAGGGGCATGCCGCACGGCTACGCCAATGCCGGCGACCGGCTGGTGAAGGCGCTGTTCTGGGTGAGCCCAGCCCGCAAGCTGCACGAGTTGTTTACTCGGATTCACAACCTGACAGATCCGGCCGAAGTGGTGCGTATCTCCGCCACCTGCGAAGTGGATTTCCTGCCGCCGCCCGCCTAGGCGCGCAGGCCGTCAACCGTGGGGTCGGCCTATTCGTGCCGGACCGGCGGCCAACCGAAAACTTATGCTTGTCGCGTTTCCACTCGCATTTGGTGTATCTCCATTCGGAGGCAAACCACAGTGAGGGGCTGGCGTATTGGTATACTCGGCAGGGACAGGAATGCGCGCACGCGGATTCACCCGTCAAGGCTGGGCCATCGTCCTTGCCGGATCGTCGCTGGGAGTCCTCATTCTGGTCAGCGCGGCCTTGATCACCGGGCTCAACCGCCAGTCCGAAATACGGCAATGGCAGGACCTGGCTTCCAACATCTCGCTGGCGGCTGCCGCACAGACGCATCAGGCGATCAAGGCATCCGAGATGGTGCTGCGGACGATTACGGACAGGGTGGAGGAAGCAGGCATCGACAGCGAGGCGGATTTCCGCCGCGTCATGTCCGGTCAGGATATCTACGATATGCTCCGCGAGCGCGCCGCCGGGCTTCCCCAGATCGATGTCGCCACGATCGTCGACGATGACGGCCAGATCCTCAACTTCACGCGTTGGTGGCCTCCGCTATCCAAACCGCCGCCCGGTGAGCCGATCAACATTGCCGACCGGGACACCTTTAAGGCGCAGATGGCCGATCCAAAGCTGGATCTTTATCTCAGCGCCCCTGTGCAGAGTCGTGTCACCGGAACCTGGACGTTCTTTCTCTCCCGCAAGATACACGGAAAATCCGGTCAGGTGCTGGGTCTGATCCTGACCGGTCTGCGTGTGGAATTCTTCACCGATTTCTTTAAGGCCTTGAACGGTAAAGGTGATAGGGCCTTCCAGTTGCTGCGAGATGATGGGATTCTGGTCGCGCGGTTTCCGACGCTCGATGATTTCCTCGGCCGCTCGTTTCGCTATGCGGCGGCTCTTGGGCTTGGCCTCCTCGACCATGCCGAAGACGGTACAGCGGTGACCCGGCTGCCGCGACTGACCGACCCGAACGACAAGCGACTGCGCATTGTCTCCCCCCGCCGGGTCCCGGACTATCCCCTGGTGGTGAACGTCCTGATCTTTGACGACGAGTTCCTGGATCAGTGGCGCAGCGTGGCCTGGCAGATCGGGACCATGGCAATTACGCTGGCCGCCCTGATCCTGGCGCTGACCCTCACTTTGGCCCGCCTGTTGTCGAACCAGGAAGCGACCATGCGCGAACTGGACCAATCGCGGCTGGCCGCGGAGGCCGCCATGCACGCGAAGTCCGAATTTCTTGCCATGATGAGCCATGAGATACGCACCCCGATCAACGCCGTGATCGGCATGTCGGACATGCTGCTCGAATCGGCGCTGCCTGAACGCGAACGGCGCTTCGCGCGCATCGTGAGCGAGTCCGCGTCGCATTTGCTTAACCTCATCGTTACAGCCCAGGTAGCCAGCGACACCTCACGCCAGCCGGAGTTCCGCGATCAGCGTCTTCGGGTCGGCGCACAGGGTGGCCAGCAAGTCCCAACCTTGTTTTTGCGCGGTTGAGATCA
>CAINEA010000456.1 GCA_903847525.1 uncultured Acetobacteraceae bacterium
CAACGGGGGCATCGGCGTTCAATTTTGCGGCGAGACATCGCCGCATGATGTCCTGACCGCTCGGGCCCGGCTGCTGGAGCAGAATAGCAAGCTGCTCCATCGCCCATTGCCGAGCATCGATTTGCGACGAGGCGCCCAGGAGGTGATCGACGGCCTGTCTGACCAGTGCTGGATCGGGCTCGTAGCCGCGTCCGGCGATCAGATGGCTGATTGCCAGGAGAGCGATCTGGGCCGCGAAACTCGGCTTTTTGGCGGCAAAGTCGCGTGCGGCCCGTACCAGGGTAGCCGGTTCGACGTCATGTGCCTTCGCACATTCGATGGCGATGTCGAGGAACCCAGCACTTTTTGCGGCCGCAAACCATTTTCCACGCTGGCCGCGTGTTTCGATCAGGTCGAGCAGGGTCTGCCGTTTGTCCCGTTCCGGATAGCCGCGGACGGTTTCGCGATAGACCGCGAGAAAGGTCGGGCCGGTTGCGGAGGTGAGCCCGTACTGCTGATACGCTTGTTCGATGCGGCCAGCCTCCCGCAGAACGCGCTCACAGTATCGGTCGATCCGGCGGTCGTCGTAGGCGGCAAACCTGGAGTCCCGGCAGCTCTCGGCATAGGTGATCGCGGACTGCCACAGTCCTTGCCTGGACAGGGCGTCAGCGCCGAACCGGTGCCATGACCACCATCGCATTTTGGCGCACGACAGCAGTTCCAGCAGGTCTCCGTAGCGCCCAACCTCCAGCAGGCTGGAAAGGCAGATCGCTGTGCCGACGACATGGCCGCCCGGCTTCTCCTCGTTCCATACCCGGCGGATCGTCGGGAGCAGCAAGTCGGCATAGGTGATCATATGCTCGGGGTAGACAGCGATCTCGCCCCAGCGTTCTTCAATCGGCATCAGGTATTCAACGCCATCCTCCTGGACGGCCTGGAACAGCCGCTCCAGCCATTTGGTCCGGGTACGGACATCGGCGGGGGCGTCAATCAGGATCGGCAGCAGAGCTTCGAGCGTCCGGTTCACTGCGCCGCCGAGGGCGCCGGACGAGGTGTCAATATTCTGCAAGGCGGGCCAAAGCCGCTCGGCCAGGGTGACGACGCCATCAGCGGCCAGAACGGGGTTCGATTTCCCGACCGCCCGGATCTCCGACACTGCCTCGCGGAGGCGTTCGAAGGCCATGTTGGAACCACGCCAGCCAAACGCCCGGGTGCGGAGCTTGGGTTTGAAGAACCATTTGTGGCTGGAGGTCATCGCACGGGTCTGGATCAAAGATTTGACGGCCCACAATACTGGAAACCCCTATGGCTGTCGCGCGACAATCAGAACACGTCGTCAGCGACAATCAGCGCTACATCCACCGGTGGAATATCTCTGGGTTGGATAGTCGGCTGTCAGGCCTGCAGCCGGTCGTTAACCCATGTTTAGCGCTTTTTCCGCCGCATATCATAACGAATTCGGGAAAACCCTGATATACAGTCGAGTGTCGTCAGGTCGGAGGCGTCTGGCATAAGCGCAAGCGTTGGGAGATTGGCTGCCAATTCCTTCCGCGCTTCGATGACCGCCGCTGGCGGCGTGCGCTGAAAGGACGAGCGCGCACTTTCGAGCGATGCCTTGAGCGCAGTTAACTCATCGAGGCCGAGCGCGGCGCCGATCGCGTCGCGCCGATCCTTTGGCTTGCTGTGAATGAAGGTTTGCAGCCCATGCTGGGCGACAACCGGATAGACGGCTTCGCTCGATCCGGCAGAGATTGTGCTGAAACTGGCTTTCACACCGTCGATGTGGGTCTCGCTTGCCTCGGTACGGTCGCCATCGATCAGGCGTCGGGACAGGAGGTATTCTTTTCCCGCGATCAGGACCTTGAGATCGACTTGCACCGGCCGGCCGCGATGGGCATTGGCGTAGGTGCCGGCATACTCAGCCTTGCTGTAGCCTTCACCCTGCCGGCGGCGCTTGGTGAAGCCGTAGAACAACCATTCGATTGCTTCAGCGAGACTGGTTTTGCCAAAGCCGTTGGGACCGAAGAAGAGAACCAGGTCGCGATCAAGGCGAATGGTCTCAGCTCTCGACCCAAATCCCCGGAAGTTCCGGACGGTCAGTTCAACCAGGCGCATCGTCTACGCCCTGCAAATGTTCATCCAACAGAGCGCGTAGTTTGACCGGATAGCTGCTCGTCGCCGCCTCGGCGGTCGCGGACCAGCTTGATGAATTCTGCAACCAGCTTTTTGCCAAGATCGGCCGTGGTTTGATCGTGTAGCTCGTCGAGATGGGTCTTGTCGGTCATGGTGTCAGCGCGGCCCCGCCATGACGTGCAACTCAACCCCGGCCTGCTGTTGCAGATAGCCGATGATGCCGAACAGGTTGCGGGCCTGCGGATTGCCGCGCGGGCCGAACATGCGGATCAGGCTTTTGGGTGGGGTGTCGGTTGCTTCGCCCAGTTTTTCGAAGCCGACGGTCGCCTTGATGTAGTCGCGCAGGATCGCCTTGCCGGTGTCCACATCGCCGGTCAGCATCGTGTCGATACCTTCGCGCAGGAGTGCCGCCGCGAAATCAGGATCGCGCGCCACCCGGCTTTGCACCAGTTCCTTGAAGCTCTTTGTCAGTGCCATCTCTCGCCTCCACTCATCGCTGTTTCAGCCGCCGCCGTTTATAGTCGCTCCACAGCGCTTTTGCCGTGTCGATGTCCCGTTGCTGGCGCTTCTTGGTGCCGCCCGTCAGCAGGATCACCAGCACCTCGCCATCCCCCAGTCAATCCAGGTAGGTGATGGTGGAGCCGCGCAGAGCCGCGCGATGCGAAATCCAAGCCGGCTTGGTAACCGGAGCAAAACCCCGGGCACGAGGTCGATTTCGCTTTCGCGACGCGGCGCGTTCTGAATCAATGCGCGCATGGTTCCTGCCCCGGCTTTGCTCTCACTTTCATCGACCGAGTTGCGCGATCTTGTGATTGCGCTTCTGGGCGAGGTTGCGGAACTCAAGTCGCTGGTTGCGGCGCAGCGCGATGAGATAGCGCGGTTGAAGGGCCTGAAGGGGCGCCCGAACATCAAGCCGAGCGGCATGGATAAGACGACGGAGCCAAAGCGTGGCGGCAAGGCTGGCAAACGACGCCGACGTGG
>CAINEA010000457.1 GCA_903847525.1 uncultured Acetobacteraceae bacterium
CGATCGAAGGCACAGGCATCCCGATGCCGGTGGCTGCCCTGGTCGCGGAAGCCTGCAATATCGGCATCGAGGCGGTCAGCCGGCAGGATGTGCCCGCACTCCGGAGGGAGCCCTGGCATGGATCAGCCAGAACTTCATCCGGCCGGAAACCATCGCGGCCGCCAATGCGCGGATCGTGTCCGCCCACGCAGCACTGCCGCTCGTCAAAATCTGGGGCGCTGGCGATGTCGCCTCGGCGGACGGCATGCGCTTCACCGCGCCGTCGAGCGCCATCCATGCCGGGCCGAACCCGAAGTATTTTGGCCAGTCGCGCGGCGTGACTTGGTACAATCTGATGTCCAACCAGTTCAGCGGCATCAACGGCATCGTGGTTCCCGGCACCCTGCGCGACAGCCTGGTGCTGCTCGCGCTGCTCCTCGAACGGGAAACCGAGTTGGAGCCTGCCGAATTCATGACTGACACCGCTGCATACTCCGATGCGGTATTCGGAATCTTCTGGCTGCTCGGCTATCAGTTCAGTCCGCGCCTGGCCGACCTCGGCGACGCCAAGCTGTGGCGGATCGACCGCAAAGCCGATTACGGCCCGTTCAACAGCCTCGGCAAAGGCACCATCAATCTCGCGCTGATCCGGGAGAATTGGCACGATGTCATCCGCCTCGCCGGCTCGCTGAAACTTGGGCATCTCAAGGCGGCCGGCATCATGCGGACGCTCCAGGTCAGGGACAAGCCGACCACCCTGGCCCGTGCGCTCTCCGAAATCGGCAGGATCGCCAAGACGATCCTCCACTACATCGACGACGCGTCGTTCCGACGGCGCATTCTGACCCAGCTCAACCACACGGAACTGCGCCATCGCCTCGGACGGCGCATTCATCACGGCGAACGCGGCGAAATCAGGAGCCCCCTCCAGCAGGGACAGGAAGAGCAGCTTGGCGCCCTTGGCCTCGCTCTCAATGCCGTCGTGCATCGGAACGCCATCTACATGCAGGAGGCCATTCGCCAGGTCAGGGCGGACGGCATGGATGTCAGCAACGACGACATCGCCCACCTCTCCCCACTGATCTGGCGCCATCTCAACTTCCTCGGGCGGTATGACTTCTCGCTGCCCGACACCGTTATGAATGGCGGTCTCAGGGCACTCAGGAACCCTATTTCCGCATGGGATTTTTGAATAGCCTTATGCTACTTTTCTGTTCCGCTCAGCCGCTCAGGCCCATTATGAGCACAACCCTTGAAAAACCCAAGCCGATGGATTAATCTCAGGTATGAGCCGGGTATTTATCTCCGAAAGCACGGGCGCGGCGATCTACGTGTTCTCGGATGATCACTGTCCGCCACACGTCCACGCCCGGCATCGTGGCGACGGCTGGATTGCGCGTGTGCGTTTTTCCTACCTCAGCAACCATGTGGAGCTGATGAGCATAGCGCCCTTGAAGAACTCTCCCCTTCAGCGGACGGTGAATCGCGTTTTGGCTGATATCGAGGCCGGATTGCCGGTATGCCGGCGGAGCTGGTGGGCAACGAAGCGGACGACGTGTCTCAGCAACCAGTGGGCGGTCGTGCTGGCGGCGGGGCGGGTCGAGCTCTCACCTGAGCCTTTGGCAGACGCGAAGCAGATTGCCGAGGCCACGTATGACCCCGACGACGAGCGGCTTTGGGTGCTCTTTCAAGACGGAATAACAGTGGATGTGAGCATGCAGCCATGACCAGTCATAGCATTACCGACACAGAATTCGCCGCAGCATTGGTTGCCGGCAGGGTTGAAGCCGACACGGAAATCCGCGCGCAGGCCGTTCGCTACGTGGCGGATCGGGATTCCATTGAAATCGTGACGACCCGCCATGCCGGGTTCCTGATCCCCCGAGGGTGGATCGGTGCGTTGCAGGATGTGCCGATAGAAGACCTGGCCAAGCTGGAAATTTGGCCGGACGGATCGGCAATCGAGATCGAGGACTGGGATATTCACATCAGTGTTGATGGCCTGATGACGGCGATCTTGCCTGCGATGCTGCCAACACGAACAGTCGCTGCGATCTTCGCTAGCCGTGGCGGCAAGGCGACCTCGGATGCGAAGCGAAGCAGTGCCCAGAAAAACGGGCGCAGGGGTGGTCGCCCTCGTAAGGGTGCAAAGACCGCGGTTGCTTGAGACAGATAGTTGCGGTCCTTTTCGTCGCCCGATCTAGCAGCGTGTCGGACTTAACGCGTCGCGTTAGGGCCTGAGCCCGAATAACCACATCACCGGTCTGGCCGCCTTGGGGAGATGGTGTAGTTCCACTCACCGTGGAACGAAGCGGGTGTGACGTTCAAGGATGCCATCTCGTCGTCGGAGACTTTGATGGGCAGCGAGCCGCAATTCAGGCA
>CAINEA010000458.1 GCA_903847525.1 uncultured Acetobacteraceae bacterium
CGGCGGTTCGGTAAAGCCCTCGAACGCCGCCGCGCTGCTGGCGCTGCCGGACGTCGGCGGCGCCCTGGTCGGCGGCGCCAGCCTTGTGGCCGAGGATTTCCTCGGCATCGCCCGGGCGGCTTCGACCTAGCGCGCATTCCGTTCGGATGAAGCCACCTAGACCTGTATCCACGCAACGTTGACGCAGATCAACGCGTGCCTCCGGACTATGTGATCCATATTCACCCCTCGGCCGGCACGAACCGGCCGATCGCCTGGTGGATCGCTCCCGCGGTTCACCCGGCCGATTGCAAGGAGGGTCTCGATGCCGACGTCATCTCATTCCGCTTCTCCCCATCGCACGGCGCTCGATCGTCTGTGGGTCGTCGTCGCCGATGGCGGCCACGCACGGGTCCTCGCGGTGTCGAAGAATCGCGGCCACATCGAGATCCTGCGCGAGATGACCTCGGAGAACCTGCACCTCAAGACGCACGATCTGATCAGCGACCGCATGGGGCGCTCGTTCGAAAGCGCCTCGCCGACGCGTCACGCCTACGCGCCGCGGCATGACCCGCATGTGGAACAGAAGCACCATTTCATCCAGGCCGTGTCGGATATCCTAGGCGACGACAACCAGGCCGGCCTGTTCGATGAACTGATCCTGATCGTCACCCACGCGCAGCAGAAGGCGCTGCTCGAAGGCCTGGACCCGCCGACCCGGGCCAAGGTGATAGAGACGATCGGCAAGGACCTGACCAAGGAAGCCCCCAGCCATGTCTGGGACCGGCTCATCGAAGCCGGGCTGATGCCGCCCCGTACCGTCGCGCCCGGCAGCTTCGGACCCGGTTCGCCCTAGGCGGCGCCGGTCCCCCGGCGCCGGCGCGCCCACCGCAACGCCGCCAAACCGGCGCCGAACACCCCCAACGACGCAGGTTCCGCCACCGTCGCGATCACAGGCGGGTCCGCCGGGATCAACGATGCAGGAGGGCGTAGGGGGGAACCGGGCCGGGCAGGGGGCAGCGGCACCGGATCCGTCGGGACAGGCTCCGGCGGGAAAAGCCCCGGCGGGACAAGCCCTTGCGGTTCCACGAATGGGAACGACGGGAAACCGCCCCCCATATCGCCGCCGAACGCCTGCGGTTGCTGTCCGCTTTCCGGCCCCCCGGAAGAAGCCTGCGGGAACTCATTGTCGCCCGGAGCGAACAGCGGAGCCCTTTCCTCCCCCAGCGGACCGAACGGGCCGAACGGCTCGCGGGGCCCAACCCCCGCGAGCAAGCCGCCGCCAACCATCAGCGGCAACAGGGTGGACTTGCTGCAAGCCTGTGCCAGCACCGGCTTCACCACCCGCGCGACATGCCTGGTCACCGCGTGATGCACATGATGATGCACGTGACGGATCGGGCGGTGCAGGTGCTGAACGGCCGCGCGAACGGCCGGGATGATCGGGGAGCAATCCATGTGGTAACATACTCGTGAACAGACTTATGGAACGTTAAATAATAAGATAAAAGCCAAATACAATCATAAACCTCACTACCGGAGGTCGTGGCCGCGCATAACCGCATTCCGTCCAGCGCTTGCCATTCCAGAAATTTCCAGGCATACCCCGCGCGCCGGTGGAACTTTCCATCGGTAATTCACACGCAGGGCGCCTTTCCCGTTCTATCCAACGGGTCCGGTGCCGATCCCAGAAATGGGTGGGGCCAGGCCCTGCGGAGGTTCAACCGGACACAGGAAAGGAGCACGCCGATGGCGATGCCCGATTTCACTCTGCGCCAGCTGCTCGAAGCCGGCGTTCACTTTGGCCACCACACCCGCCGCTGGAATCCCCGGATGGCGCCGTACCTCTTCGGCATCCGCAACCAGGTCCACATCATCGACCTGCAGCAGACCGTGCCGATGCTGGACCGTGCGCTGCGCGCCGTCCGTGACGTCACCGCCGCCGGCGGCCGCGTCCTGTTCGTCGGCACCAAGCGCGCCGCGGCCGAGCATGTGGCCGACGCCGCCAAGCGCTGCGGCCAGTATTACGTCAACCATCGCTGGCTCGGCGGCATGCTGACCAACTGGAAGACCATCACCGGCTCCATCAAGCGCCTGCGCCAGATCGAGGAGATGCTCGGCGGCGACATCCAGGGCCTCACCAAGAAAGAGGTGCTCGACATCACCCGTGACCAGGAAAAGCTGGAACGCGCGCTCGGCGGCATCAAGGAAATGGGCGGCCTGCCCGACATCCTGTTCATCATCGACACCAACAAGGAAAAGCTGGCGGTCGAGGAAGCCAACAAGCTCGGCATTCCCGTCATCGCCGTGCTCGACAGCAACTCCGATCCCACCGGCATCACCTACCCGATCCCCGGCAATGACGACGCGATCCGCGCCATCACCCTGTATTGCGACCTGATCGCCGGCTCCGTGCTCGACGGCATCAGCGCCGAGATGATGGCCAGCGGACGCGACATCGGCGCCGCCGAGGAACTGCCGGTCGAGATGCTGCCCGAGATCGTTGTGCCGGCCGAACAGCCGGCTGCCTCGGTCTAGGACCTGCCCGGACCTTGCTGGTCCGGGCATTCGACTTTTTCGATAAGCGGATCAGGGAGACCCCCCATGGCAGAAGTCACGGCTGCATTGGTTAAAGACCTGCGCGAGAAGACCGGCGCGGGCATGATGGACTGCAAGAAGGCGCTGACCGAGAACGGTGGCGACATCGAGGTCGCGATCGACTGGCTGCGCAAGAAAGGCCTCGCCGCCGCCGCCAAGAAGTCCGGCCGCGTTGCAGCCGAGGGTCTGATCGGCGTTGCCTCCACCTCCAACGCCGCGTCGATGATCGAAGTGAATGCCGAGACCGACTTCGTGGCCCGCAACGAAACCTTCCAGGCCTTCGTCACCACCGCCGCGGAAATCGCGCTGATGGTCGGCGAGGACATCGAGGCGATCAAGGCGGCCCCGTTCCCCGGCACCGGACGCACCGTCGCCGAGGAACTGACCCACATGGTCGCCACGATCGGTGAGAACATGTCCATCCGCCGCGCCCGCGTGCTGCGGGTGCAGCACGGCACCGTCGCCACCTATGTCCACTCCGCGCTGAAGCCCGGCCTCGGCAAGATCGGCGTGCTGGTTGCCGTCGAAAGCACCAGCGAACTCGGCGCCCTGGAAATCCTCGGCCGCCAGGTCGGCATGCACATCGCCGCCACCCGCCCCGATGCGCTCGATACCTCCGCCGTCGATCCCGCCGCCCTGGAACGCGAGAAAGCCGTCCTCACCGAACAGGCCCGCGCCTCCGGCAAGCCAGACGCCATCATCGAGAAGATGGTCGAAGGCCGCATCCGCAAATACTACGAGGAAGTGGTGCTGCTCGAGCAGGTATGGGTCCATGACGGCGAAAGCCGCGTGAAGGCCGTGGTTGCCAAGGCCGGCGCCAAGCTGACCGGCTTCGATCGCTTCCAGCTCGGCGAAGGCATCGAGAAACAAACCGGAGACTTCGCCGCCGAAGTCGCCGCTGCGGCGGGCGTGGGCGCTTAAGGAAGCAAGGCCAGGGGCGCTGCCCCTGGACCCCGCTAAGGGCAAGCCCTTAGAACCCGCTACTTGGTTTGGATATGAAATGGGGGCTACAC
>CAINEA010000459.1 GCA_903847525.1 uncultured Acetobacteraceae bacterium
CCTTGCAAGGTCCGGGTAGCCCCCTTTCCACATCCAAACCATGGAATGTTGCCAAAGGCGAGCCTTTGGCGGGGCTCTAGGGGCGGCGCCCCTAGACTTCCTTCCTCCCCCGCAGGGGTTGCCAGCGGCGGCGCAGTCGGTAACGCTTTACCCATTGATGGGTGGAACAGGCGGACAAGAAACATGAATTGGGATGCGGCGTTTGCGGGCGTCAAAGTCATCGACCTGACAGGCGGGGTGGCGGGACCGTCCTGCGCCATGATGTTGGCGCAGCATGGAGCTGACGTGATCAAGGTGGAAACACCGCATGCCGGAGGTGATTGGTCCCGCATTCTGGGACGCACCTACGAGGACCACTCGGCATTTTCGGTCTATGGCACGCTCGGCAAGCGCAGTGTCGCGGTCGATCTGAAGACGCCGGAGGGCAAGGAGATCCTGTGGCGCCTGGTGAAGGGGGCGGACATCTTCATGGAAGGGTTCCGGCCGGGCACGATGAAGCGCTATGGCTTCGACTATGAGGCGGTCAGCGCCAAGGAACCGGGTATTCTGTATTACTCGATCTCCGGCTTCGGCCAGACCGGACCGATGGCGGCGCGGCCGGCGATGGACCCGGTGCTGCAGGCCTTTATCGGCATCGTCAACGAAAACCGCGGCGAGCACGATCATCATCCGCATCGGATCGCGATTTCGCTGATCGACATGTTCACCGGCCTGCTGGGCTTCCAGGCGCTGTCGACCTCGTTGTTCGTGCAGTCCCGGCAGAACGTGAAGCAGGGCCGCTACATCGAAGCGAGCCTGATGCAGGGCGGCGCGATGCTGTCGGTGATCCGGCTGATTGCGCAATATCTCGAGCGGGGATCGGCGCAGCGCACCAGCATGCCGAACGGCGTGTTCGATACCAAGGACGGTCAGTTGAACGTCACCATGGTTCGTCCGACTGATTGGCCGCCGTTCTGCGACGTGATCGAGCGGGCCGACTTGCTGGAAGATCCGCGCTTTTCCACCCATGCCGCGCGTGGCAAGAACCTGGACGAGCTGTACGAACTGATCCGGCCGGTCTTCAAGTCGAAGACGACCGAGTGGCTGTCGCAACGGTTCACCGATCGCGCGATCATGAACTACAAGGTCAATTCGTATGAGGAGTTCCTGAAGGAGGAACAGGTGGTGGCCACCGGCATCATCGCGTGGCTGTCCCAGCCGGGCTTTGCGGAACTGGTCCCGATGCCGAACATCCCCGGCCTGCCGCCGTTCGAAAGCGGCACCAAGCGGGCCCATGCCCCGACCCTTGGCGAGCATACGCGCGACGTTCTGCGCGAACATGGTTACGGTGAGACGGAGATCGCCGCGCTGGTCGATAAGAAGATCGTCGCCGGGCCCTAAGCGGCGTCGATCAACGCGTGGCGTGCGAAATCCTAGGCACGCGTTGCGTGCGGGGCAAGCCAGCCCATCGTGGCGGCTGGTTCGGCGTCCGTACTTGGCAGATAGGGTTTGATATCGAGCAGCGGCGTCTGATCGAGGCAGTCCAGGTATCGGACTTTCAATCCGTCCTCGCCGTCGAAGCCGTCGAACGCCACGACGGACATCCCGATCGGGTTCGGCCGGAACGGCGCGCGGGTCGCGAACACGCCGCGCGTCTCCGGGTCGAACGGGGGCTTGAATTCCAGTAGCGGTCCCTTCGTCTGGTTCAGCCAGTAAAGCAGGATCAGATGCGAGAACCCTTCCAGGCTGCGGAGCCCAGGCGTGAATTCCACGAACAGGCGGGCGATGCAGACCGGCGCTGGATCGAGTTGGCGGCCGTTGCGCGGGCAATCGGCGAGGGCGGCGAACGGCGTGGAGATCACGCCGATCGGCCGTAGCGTCAGCGCATCAGGCATGCGGCTGCAGGATCTGTCGCAGCACGGTCCCCTCGGAAAGGTTATCAAAACCCTCGTTGATCTGATCGAAGGTAATGAAACCGCTGCGCAGCTTCTGCACCGGCAGCTTGCCGCGCTTGTAGAGCGCGATGAAGCGGGGGATGTCGCGCTTGGGCACGCAGCTACCCATGTAGCTGCCGCGGATGCTCTTTTCCTCGCTGACCAGGGCGCCGTGCAGGTAGGAGAAGGTGCTGGTCGAGGAGGGCAGTCCGGCGCTGACCACCATGCCGCCGCGGGCGGTGATGGCGTAGGCGAGGTTCATCGCCGCGACCACGCCGGCGGTCTCGATCACGTAGTCCAGTCCGCCGCCGGTGGCTTCCTTGATCGCCTCCGCCGCACCCGGCGCGCCGGCCAGGAAGCAATCGGTGGCGCCGAGCTCGCGCGCCAGTTCCAGCTTCTGCGCGCTGAGATCGACGGCGACGATGCGTTCCGCGCCGGCGACCACGCCGCCCATCAGGGCGCACATGCCGACGCCGCCGAGGCCGACCACGGCCATCTGGCCGCCAGGCGGCACCTGTGCGGTGTTCAGCACCGCACCGACGCCGGTGACCACCGCGCAGCCGAACACCGCCGCGTCTTCCAGCTTCACGTCGTCGGGGATGGTGATCAGCGCGTTTTCGGAGACCACGGCATACTGCGCGAAGACCGACAGGCCGCTGTAGTGGTTGATGTCCTCGCCGCCCAGATGCAGCCGGCGGGCGCCGGAAACCAGCGTGCCGTCGGTGCGGGAGGCGAAGGCGCTGGTGCACAGATTGGGCCGCGAGCGCGCGCAATAGCTGCAATCGCCGCAGCTGGACACGAACACGCTGATGACGTGATCGCCGGGCTTGAACGCGGTAACGCCCGGGCCGACCGCTTCGACGATGCCGGCCGCCTCATGGCCGGGGATGGTCGGCAGCTTGCGTGGGCGCAAATTCTCGATCGTTGACAGGTCCGAATGGCACAGCCCGGCGCCGATGATCTTGTAGAGCACCTCGCCCGGGCCGGGCGGATCGAGATCGACCTCCTCGACCGATAACGGACGGCTGTCGGCATAGGGGCGGGGCAGGCCTTGGACGCGAAGGATCGCGGCTTTCATTTTCATATTCGTGCTCGGTCCGGCAGTTGGAGTTTCAGCCATAGCGCGATATCGGGCCGGTCCGCCAGCATCGCGCTCCCCGGCCCGGCTTGCGCCCTGCGGTCGATCCCGGCGACCATGCGGCAACAAGAGGGAACGGGGTTGGACGATGGATATCAAGGGCGGCAATTTCCTGATCACCGGCGGGGTCAGCCTGATCGGCTCGCATCTGGCCGAACGGCTGTTGGCACATGGCGCGGCCGGGATCGTGCTGTTCGATAATCTTTCGCTCAACGCCGCCGATGTCGTGGGGCACCTGACCGGCGATCCGCGCGTGCGCATCGTGCGTGGGGACGTGCTGCGGCTGGCGCCTCTGGCGGAGGCGATGGCGGGGATCGACGGTGTTTTCTCGCTGGCGGCGCTGCTGACCTTGCCGATGGGGCAGGATCCGGCACTGGGGCTGGACGTGAACATCACCGGCGTGCGCAACACGCTGGATGCAGCACGGTTATCCGGGGTGAAGAAGGTTGTGCTGGCTTCCTCGATCGCGGTCTATGGTAGCGAAACGGAACTACATGAGGCGTCCACCCCGCTGGCCCATGCCGGCGAGTCGCCGCCTTTCGTGCTGTATGCGGCTTCCAAACTGATCGGCGAGAATCTCGGCCGGCTCTATGCCAGCCGCTATGATCTGGCGTTCAATGCGGTGCGTTTCGCGACGGTGTATGGCGAGCGCCAGCATGCCCGTGGCATCAACGCGCTGCATATCCTGGACAGCTACCGCAAGCTGCGCGCCGGAGAGGCGCCGGTGATCATCGGAGACGGGAGCGAGGTGCATGACTACCTCCACGCCGAGGACGCGGCGGAAGGCTGCATCGCGGCGATGGCGCGCGGGGTCAGCGGGAGCGCCTACAACATCTCGACCGGCGTCGCGACGTCGATCGCGGGTATCGTCGCGATCGTTACACGTGAAGCGGGTTCGAACATCGCGCCGGAGTTTCGCGCCGATACCCGTGCGGCGCGGGCGGCCAGCAC
>CAINEA010000460.1 GCA_903847525.1 uncultured Acetobacteraceae bacterium
ATCGCCGCGGTGGAAGCCATCGCGGCGCTGGCGCGGGTGGAGGCGAGCGAGGTTGTTGCGGCGGCCTATGGCGGCAGCGCGCCGGTATTCGGGCGAGATTATATCATTCCGAAACCGTTCGATCCTCGGCTGATCCTGGAGATCGCGCCGGCGGTGGCGCGCGCGGCGATGGACAGCGGCGTGGCGCGCCGGCCGGTGAAGGATTTCGAGGCGTATCATCGGGAGTTGGAACGCTTCGTATTCCGGTCCGGGCAGTTGATGCGCCCGGTGTTCGAGGCGGCGAAGAAATCGCCGAAGCGGATCGTGTATGGCGAGGGCGAGGACGAGCGGGTGCTGCGCGCGGTGCAGACGCTGATCGACGATTCCATCGCCGAGCCGATCCTGCTGGGAAGGCGTGCGGTGATCGAGCGGCGGATCCGCGAGATGGGCCTGCGGATGGATCTGGACGAGAGCGTGCAGGTGCTGGACCCCGAGCAGGACGACGCGGTGTTCGGGAAGCTGATCCGGGATTACCAACTGCTGGCCGGAAGGCGCGGGGTGCCGCCGGAGGCGGCGGCGCGGCGGATGCGCACGCGCAGTTCGGTGGCGGCGGCGATGATGCTGCATTCCGGGCTGGCGGATGCGGCGATCGTCGGCGGGTCGGGCAATTGGTGGCGGCAGATACAGTATATTCTGCCGATCATTCCCAGGCGCGAGGGCGTGGATCGGATCTTTGCGTTGTCGTGCCTGATCCTGGGCAACGGGGCGCTGTTCATTGCCGATACGCATATGGTTACCGACCCGACCGATGTGCAGATCACCGAGATGACCCTGCTGGCGGCCGATGCGGTGCGCGATTTCGGCATCGTGCCGAAGGTGGCGCTGCTGTCGCATTCGGCATTCGGGGCGTCGGACAGCGACAGCGCAAGGAAAATGCGGCGGGCTTTGCGGATGATCAAGGCGCGGGCGCCGCATATGGAGATCGACGGAGAGATGCATGCGGACATGGCGCTGTCGGAGGCGATCCGCGACCGGGCGGTGCCGGACAGCCATCTGAAGGGCACCGCCAATCTGCTGATCATGCCGACGATGGATGCGGCCAATATCTCGTTCAACCTGCTGAAGGCGGCGGCGGACGGGTTGCCGGTGGGGCCGATGCTGCTGGGGATGAGCCAGCCGATCCATGTGCTGGTGCCGAGCGTGACGGCGCGGGGGATCGTCAACCTAAGCGCGCTTTCCGTGCTGGCCGCGGCCAGCGGGCGATGATGGCCTAGCATGCTGCTTTGGATCGGCCTGGGGCTGGGCGCGATCTTCCTGCTGATGGGCGGGATGCGCGCGTTCGAGCGGGCGAAGATCACCACGATCAAGACCTTCGGGCTTTGGGTGATCGCGCTGGCCGGCCTGACGCTGACGGTGCTGCTGTTCCTGGCCGGGCGGGGTGGGATGGCGCTGAGCGGGCTGATGCTGTTCGGGCCGCTTTTGTGGCAGCGGTGGCGGGCAGCGCGTCCGCCGGCGGCGGGGCCTTCTTCGCGGGGTGGATCGCAGTCCATGGGACGGCGGGCGGGGTGGATGAGTGCGGAGGAGGCGCTGCAGGTGCTGGGGCTGCGGGCGGGCGCGAGCGAAGCGGAGATCCGCGAGGCGCATAAGCGGCTGATGCGGGCGGCGCATCCCGATAGCGGCGGGTCCGACTGGCTGGCTGCGCGGATTAACCAGGCCAGGGATGTTTTGCTGGGGGGACGGAAGTAGGCGGGCGCGCTTCGGATCGCAGGTTAGATGTTGAGGTTGGAGGTGCGCACGCCTCCCCACTTTATCTAACCTTTGCCGATCTTTCGCGAGATCAGGACTTTGTTTCGATCGAAGTCATGGGCGACGTTGACGAGTTTGACGTCATTCGCCTCTCGCTCAAGCGGAAGCCAGACCCGATTCACGGTGGATAACGTCCTCTCGCGAGTCTTGGTTAAGAAGCCCGGGGTTGCATTCTCTCTTGCGTTACCAGAATCAATTATTTAACATTGTTCGCAACGACGATTAGGTCGGAGGAGCGGAACAATGCCCATGAAGCGCTGGCGGCCAATGCGTTTGCTGTTGGTTTTGTGTATGGCCTCGACGAGCTGTACTTCCATTAATGTCAGTGATTATGCGGCGAAGCAAATGGCCGGGTCTGCGATTAGGAATACCCCCTTTTATGGCACCCCTCTAGGGCAAGTTAGCCAATCAAACGGCGTAGCAACTCTCCAGACCATCGCGTTGAGCGCTTCGCCCCAATTGTCTGATGCCGTTGCAGGCCTTAGTGCCCCTACCTGTTCGGCAACCAATCAAATGGGAAAAAACTCAAAACAGACGTCAGTATATTCTGCCGAATCATTGGACTTGCCGACAGGACGGAAGGCAATCAGCCTCTTCGATATTAAGCTAGTCAATCCGTCTGCGTCCCAGATATCCGAGTTGTCGGTAAGTGAATTTTCTTCGGCTTCGATGCTGCGAGAAAATTCACGTTCTTCACAGGTTCAGGAACGTCCGTTTGATAGCGCAAACAATATTCGAGCCTCTTACAATAGAGTTCTTGACGATCTCGGAACGGCGGGAAATTCCGTATTAGTGAAAGCAGCCGTAAAGAGTTTCTTTTTGGCAGATCACCCTGAATCGGCCCAAGCAATAGATAAAGAGATTTCGGATAGCCAGATAACGAAGTCCGATATTTCGCAGTTTTCAGAAATGATAAGCGGGTCGACGACAGCGGCGGCTGTTTCGTCCCCATCGTTTACGTTTCAAAACACATCCTGTTTACGCACTTTTCTCAGCCAGTTTTCTTGACTGATCGTTGTCCCGCTCAAACATAAATATCGGCCAGCTTGAGCAACCGGTATGGCATGGGCGTGGTGCGGACGC
>CAINEA010000461.1 GCA_903847525.1 uncultured Acetobacteraceae bacterium
CCAGGGAGGCGTAGCCCAGGTAAACGCCGTCCACGGCAATGGGACCGGCGGGAACCACGACGACCGGTGCCGGGGCCGGCTTCTGCTCGGCGCACGCGGCAGCGCCCAGCGCCAGAACGCCAAGGGTGCAAAGCCGAAAGACAACACGCTGCATCGAAACTCCTCATGGTACGACTAAGTGATCTGCTTGGTACTCGGTGCGAATTGTCCCCGATCGCGGCGCCGTGTGCAAACCGGACCTGGAACGCGTGCCTTATGGCACCACGACAACGCGGATCGGTATGTCCCAGGGCTGGGGGGTCGCGAGGTGAATGACGAAATCGTCGATGCCGGTAAAGCCCGGTGCCGGGCGGTAGGCGATGCGCAATTGCTTGCCGACATTGCCAGTGCGGACCTCGCCATGTGCCGGCGGCTTTGCCTGCGTCATCGTGCCGACCTCCTCGACTTCGCGGAACACGAATATGTGGCTGATCTGGCACCAGCCACCGTCGTTGTTCATCCGGATATTGCCCTGCGGCGGGATGTAGGTGCCGGGTGGAACATCGCCGGGAAAGAAGAACCGGCCGAACACCGGCAGGTTCGGTTCGCATAGTTTGGACGATACCAGCGCCTGCATCTCCGCCGCGGTGCTCTGCTGGACCGGCGGAGGGAAGTCGCAGCCCGCGCCCAGGCCAGCCACCAGCAGGGCGGCGGCTCCGGTGATCCTTGGCCATGATTGTTGGACCATTCTCGCGCTCCTCTCCTGAACATCCTATCCTAACACATACGGGCGGCGGCGAGTGCCGCGCCGTACCCTTTCGTTCACATTGGGGGCACCGGACATGGAATGGGACGCTCCGGCGATCGTTCTGGACGCGCGGCCCTATGGCGAGGGCGATGCGGTCGTCACGGTGATCACCGAGGCGCATGGCCTGCATCGCGGGCTGGCGCGCGGCGGAGCCTCGCGGTCGGGCGCCGCGATCTGGCAGCCCGGCAATTTCCTGCTGGTGCGCTGGGTCGCCCGGCTGTCGGATCAGCTCGGCCATTTCACCGGCGAGCTTGTCCATGCCGGCGCGGCGATGGTGATGGACGACCGGCTGGCGCTGGCCATGCTGTCCTCGGCCTGCGCCGTGGCGGAAGGGGCGCTGCCGGAGCGGGAGGCCCATCCGCGGGTGTTCGATGGCTTGGTGGAACTAATCCCCCGGCTGCCGCGTGGGGAGGTGATGCTGCCCGACCTGATCCGCTGGGAAACTGTCCTGCTGGCCGATTTGGGCTACGGGTTGGATTTCAGCGTCTGCGCCGTGACCGGCGAGACGGCCGGGCTCGCCTGGGTGTCGCCGCGCAGCGGCCGTGCGGTCACGGAAGCGGCCGCCCAAACCTGGAAGCACCGGCTGCTGAAGCTGCCGGGATTTCTGGTGGGGGCCAACAGCTCCGGCCCGGAGGACTGGCGGGACGGGTTGAAGCTGACCGGCCATTTCCTGGAACGCGATGCCTTCGGCCATCATCACCGACCGCTGCCGCAGGCGCGGCGGATGCTATACGACCAGATCGAGGCACTGGCCGTGCCTCCGCAAGCCGATTCGGGCCAGACCTCCCGCGATTGAGACGATCAGGAATACTGCGATGCCAGACGATTTTGCCGGCAAGATCCAGGACACGAGCCTGTCGGAGGCGCTAAGCGAGCGCTACCTCGCCTATGCGCTGTCCACCATCATGTCCCGCTCGCTGCCGGATGTGCGCGATGGGCTGAAGCCGGTGCACCGGAGGCTCGTCTATGCCATGCACCAGCTGAAGCTGGACCCGAACGCCGCGTTCAAGAAATGCGCCCGCGTGGTCGGCGACGTTATGGGCAAGTTCCACCCGCACGGCGACGCCTCGATCTACGACGCGCTGGTGCGACTGGCGCAGGAATTCGCCGCCCGCTACCCGCTGGTCGAGGGCCAGGGCAATTTCGGCAATATCGACGGCGATAACGCCGCGGCCATGCGCTACACCGAGGCGCGCCTGACCGAAGTGGCGAAGGCCCTGCTGGCCGGCATCGACGAGGACGCGATCGACTTCCGCCCGACCTATGACGGTGAGGAGAGCGAGCCGGTCGTGCTGCCCGGTGCGTTTCCGAACCTGCTGGCGAACGGCTCGGCCGGCATCTCCGTGGGCATGGCGACCTCCATCCCGCCTCACAATCC
>CAINEA010000462.1 GCA_903847525.1 uncultured Acetobacteraceae bacterium
GCGTCCGCACCACGCCCATGCCATACCGGTTGCTCAAGCTGGCCGATATTTATGTTTGAGCGGGACAACGATCAGTCAAGAAAACTGGCTGAGAAAAGTGCGTAAACAGGAAAAGAAATCCCGGATCGAGCGCGAGGGCCGCAAGACAGAGACCGCCGATAATGGGCCGCACCCGGAATGCCCGAAGAAAGAAGCCCGCGGCCGCAATCACGATCAAGCCGAAAAGCAGGTTGGCCAGTCTTATGCCGACAACACCCGTTCCGAAAAGTGCGTAAACCGGCAAACCTAGATAGTACGGCAGCGCTCCATGATAGATTTGTCCGATCGTCGGAAACAAAGCCCATAATAATGTTCCAGGCGGAACCCAAATTGGCCCGTTAGTGCCTGGATTGAGCAAGCGAACCACCATGTAATCCGGGTTCACGGCGTCCATGTAGACGCCAGGAACCATGATATTACTGAGGCCGCCCAGGCAGAACAGAAGCAATGAGGGACCGAATAGGATCCAGTTCTGATAGCTCGCTGCTTGCGCCGCGATGGATTTCCGGTCGGCGATCATGGTCGAGCGTTGCTCCATCGTTGGCAGTCTGGTGGTGATTGAACCCAAGGAGAATATCTCGCTAAGGGACTATGTGTTCGATGCGAACAATGTGGATCCGATGCCGCCCGACCTCGCGTACCGCTAACGTTCGATCTGTCTTTCGATTGGTCACAACGACACTACGGGTCGGGAAGAAATTGGCCGAGAAGCAAACCCCAAGCGCCGGAATACTAACCCTGGCGTGACAACGTCTGGCATCGGTTTGCCATCCGCTACCCCGCCGGACGCAGCCCCGCGCGAAACCGCGCCGCCAGTTCCGCGTAATGGATCGCGGTGTTGTCCCAGCCGGCACGCTCCTCCGCCGTCATGACCCGCTTCAGCCTGGCCGGGGAGCCGAGCCAGAGTTCGTTGGGGCCGATGGTCTTGCCGGGGGGCAGCAGAGCACCGGCGCCGAGCATGCCGCCTTCCTCGATCACCGAGCCGTCCATGATCGTCGCACCCATCGCGACGAAGGCGCGGTTCTTCAGGGTGCAGGCGTGCACGATCGCGGCGTGGCCGATGCTGACGTCGTCGCCGATGAGGGTGGCGAATTCGTCGTGGTCGACGTGGATGATGGTGCCGTCCTGGATGTTGCAGCGGGCGCCGATGCGGATGAGGTTGGTGTCGCCGCGCAGCACGCAGTGGAACCAGACGCTGGAACGCGGGCCGATCTCCACATTGCCGATCACCGCGGCGCTCGGGGCGATGAAGGCGTCCGGCGCGATGCGGGGCACGTTGCCCTCGAAGCTGTAGACCGGGCCACGGCCCATGGCGGCGAGGCCGTTCGGCGAGAAATCGTCATCCATGCGCGGCGTCTCCAATTTTCGCATCCAGGCCCAGCATCAGGCCGATATTCTGCACGGCCGCGCCCGATGCGCCCTTGCCCAGATTGTCCAGCCGGGCGACCAGCACCGCCTGGCGGCGGGGCTCGTTGGCGTGGACGTACAGTTCCAGCCGGTCGGTCTGGTTCAATGCCTCCGGCTCCAGCTTGCCATCGGCCGGCACGGGCTTCACGCTGACCAGCGCGCAGCCGTCGAAATGGGCCGCCAGCGCCGCGCGCAGATCGGCACCTGTCGGCTTACCCCGCAGGGTGTCCAGGTGCAGCGGGATGGAGACCAGCATGCCCTGGCGGAAATGGCCGACGGAGGGGACGAAGATCGGCCGGCGGGTCAGGCCGCCATACAGCTCGGTCTCGGCCACGTGCTTATGCTCCAGGCCGAGGCCGTACAGCTCGAAGGCCGGGCCGTGCGAGGTCTCGTGCGCCTGGATCATCGATTTGCCGCCGCCGGAATAACCGCTGACCGCATTGATGCTCACGGGATGGTCGGCGGCCAGCAGACCGGCATCGATCAGGGGACGCAGCAGCGCGATCGCGCCGGTGGGGTAGCAGCCGGGGTTGGACACCTTCGTCGCGGCGGCGATCCTCGCGGCCTGGCCGGGCAACATTTCCGGAAACCCGTAGACCCAGCCCGGATCGACGCGGTGGGCGGTGCTGGCGTCCAGCAGCTTCGGCGAGGCATCGCCGAGGCCTTCGGCCAGGGCGGTGGATTCCTTGGCCGCATCGTCGGGCAGGCAAAGCACCACCAGATCCACCTCGGCCATGATGTCGCGGCGGGCGGCGGGGTCCTTGCGGTGCGCGTCCGACAGGCTTTTGATCTCGATCTCGCCGACCGCGCGCAGGCGTTCACGGATGCCGAGCCCCGTGGTGCCGGCCTCGCCGTCGATGAATACCGAAGATCTGTTGCCGGCCATGGATGCCCCCTGGGTGTGCGGCTTCGAAACCAAATGCGCCAATTCAATCTTGCCTATCGTTTGCCACGCATCGGCAAAAACGCAAGCGGCGGAAACGGCCTGCTGCATTGCAGCGCATCGTCGCCGTTTTCAGCCGGGAGCCTTCGCTCTGATGGCGTTATCCGTTACCGGGGGGGGCGGTCGCGGTTCCGGCCGGGTTACCGTCTTGAAGATAAAATTCAGCGCCGGCGGCGCCAGCTTGCGCCAAAGCACGAAATCATGCCCGCCGAAGGACAACCGCCAGCGCGCACTCCAACCATGCAGCAGCCAGGTCGCGCGGAGTTTGGCCATGTGGATATCAATGCTGAACTGGTCGT
This sequence comes from uncultured Acetobacteraceae bacterium, assembly GCA_903847525.1. GTDB lineage: Bacteria > Pseudomonadota > Alphaproteobacteria > Acetobacterales > Acetobacteraceae > PALSA-911. The sequence continues at coordinate 2,689 of CAINEA010000462.1, forward strand.
TACTGCCGCAGCCAAGATACAGCGGCACTTCGATGTGCCTGGCGATGAAGCCGGGCAACAGCGGCGGATAATTGTACTCGGTCCAGATCTCCGGGTCGAACTGGCCATCGGTCTGAAACGCCGCCGATCGCCTCGCACCGGAGTTCTTCGGCGGCTCCGGCGTGTAGATCGCCGGGCTGAGCAGGGCGGCGGCCTGGAACCGTTCCGGGTATTTCAGCACGAAGCGCAGCGCGCCATAGCCGCCCATGGACTCGCCGGCGATCACGCGGCCGTCCCGGCGGCTGATTGTATGGAAACGCCGTTCCACATCCGGCATCAGGTCCTGGATGAACGCGGTCTCGATTTTTTCCTGCCGGTCGATATACCAGGTGTTCCCGACGGAGGGCATCACGACCACACAAGGCGGGATGGCGCCCGAGGCGATCATCTCATCGAGCGTCGCGACCAGGTTGCCCTTGACGATCCACTCATCACCATCCTCGCCATGGCCGTGCAGAAGATAGAGTACCGGGTAGTTCTGCTTACCGTCCGCGTAGCCGTTCGGGAGATACGCGTTGTAGTGCATGTCCCGCTTCAGGGCGGCGGCGGGAAAGTCGACGCGAACGACCTCGCCCGCCCACGCCGCAACGGACGATACGAGCAAAAGCACAAGCCATAGGATGCAGCGCGCAAGGCGCATCCGACCCATCCAGAGACCTCCAAGCAGCGTTTTCAGCGCAGTGCCCCAACTATACCCGACGCGAGCACGGCGGCCAGACAATCGTAGAGCTTGCGCGCGACCTTGACCCGTTCGGCCGTATTGGAAGCATCGAGGTCGAGTTCGCCGCTTTCGCTCCAGGTACGCATCAGGTCGGAGCGGCGCAACATGGGAACCGAAGCCATCTCGACAGCGCCACGGATGGCGTCGCAATAGGGCGTCTGGTTCATGACCCGGGCAATGCTGGGCGCGTATTGCAGATCCACCAGGATGATGTCCGCGTGCGCGGCCTTGGCCTCATTTATCCCTGCTTCCAGGTTGGTGCTGAACATCATGAGGTCGTCGCCGGCCGCGGCCGCGCTCGACCCGGTTTCCCAGATCACCAGCTTCGCCGCGCTATCGCGAATTGTGGCGGCCATTTGGTCCACGGCCATGCGGGTGTTGCCGCCCTCCACAGGATGTACCACGACCGCGATGTCCTTGCCTGGAAATGCCGATTTCAGCCGCGCCTCCAGCCGCATCGGCATGGAATAGGAACGCCCCCCTGCGGCGGTGCCTCCAATGGACGACCC
>CAINEA010000463.1 GCA_903847525.1 uncultured Acetobacteraceae bacterium
CCCAGACGCGGGTGAGCCGGCCCGCCAGCACGGCTCCGAGCAACAGCAATACCGAAAGATTAGCGAGCACGAGGCCGACACTGAGTCCGGGGGTGAACCCTGTCGGAGTGCCCCGCGCCAGCATGACGAACGTGGCAATCCCCATGCCCAGCGCAAGGCAGGCGAAGACGATGGTCGCAATCTTGCCCAGCAACACCTCGCCAAGCTTACGCATCAAAGAGCGAGCCGGTTCCGACTGCACCTGTTCGGCGACAATTGTGTCCACCGGTACAGAAGGGTCGATCGATGCGTGTGGCTCGGATGGAGTCACCGGCGCCTCGTATCCACTCGTCGCGCGTTGCTATGCGGGTTCCAGCGTGTCACGCAATGCCCCGTACCACCGGTATTTCCAGGTCGCGGATCTTCTTGCGCAGCGTATTGCGGTTCAGCCCAAGCATCGCCGCGGCCTTGATCTGATTGCCGCGCGTGGCTGCCAAGGTCATCTGGATCAACGGACGTTCCACCTCGGCGATCACCCGGTCATAGATCCCGGACGGTGCCAGCCCATCTTCATGTGCGGAAAGGAACTGACGGATATGTCGCTCGACCGCACCGGCAAGCTTCTCGTTTCCGGCTACCGCGCCCTCAGTTTGACTCATATCGGATGCAGTGGAGATGTCGGCAAGTTCTGTATCGATCACTTCGGCGGTGATCGTCTCCTGCGGATAGAGCGCGGCCAGCCGGCGCATTAGGTTCTCCAGCTCGCGCACGTTGCCGGGCCAGCGATGCGCCCGCATCCGTTCAATCGCGCCGGCATCCAGCGATTTGGCCGGCAGGCCATCGGCCCGGGCACGGTCGAGGAAATGCCGCGCCAGCGGGGGAATGTCCTCGAGCCGCTCCCGCAGCGGCGGTAGGCGGATCGGCACCACATTCAGGCGATAGAACAAATCCTCGCGGAACGTGCCCTGGCGGATCGCGAGGCGCAGGTCGCGATGGGTGGCTGCGACGATCCGCACATTAGCCTTGATCGGGTTGCGTCCGCCGACGGAGGTGAACTCGCCCTCCTGCAAGACTCGCAAGAGACGCGTTTGCGCCTCATGCGGCATGTCGCCGATCTCGTCGAGGAACAGCGTGCCGCCATTGGCCTGCTCAAAGCGTCCCTGCGAACGGTTGGTCGCGCCGGTGAAAGCCCCGCGTTCGTGGCCGAACAGCTCGCTCTCGATCAGTTCCCGTGGAATTGCCGCCATGTTGATCGCCACGAATGGCCCGGCGCGGCGCTTGCCGTAATCGTGCAAGGCCCGGGCCACGAGTTCCTTGCCGGTGCCGGACTCGCCATTGACCATTACGGTCAGGTCGGCGGTCGTGAGACGGGCGATGGTGCGGTAGATCTCCTGCATCGCCGGGCTGCGGCCGATCAACGGCAGGCGGCGCTCCTCCACCTCGCCGGGTTCGGGCACACTGACGAGGCTAGGCTCGGTCGGTGCGGCCAAGGCGCGATCGACGACCGAAAGCAATTCCTTCAGGTCGAAGGGCTTGGGCAGATATTCGAACGCTCCGCGCTGGGCAGCCTTTACCGCGGTCATCAGGGTTGACTGCGCGCTCATGACAATCACCCGAAGATCCGGCCGCTTGGCGCGGATCCTGGGAATAAGGTCAAGGCCGTTTTCGTCCGGCATCATCACATCGGTGATAACCAGATCCCCCTCGCCCTCCTCCACCCAGCGCCAAAGTGTGGCGGCGGTGCCAGTGCTGCGGACCTGATAGCCGGAACGGCCCAGGGCCTGGGTCAGAACGGTACGGATCGACCTGTCGTCATCGGCGATCAGAACTGTGGGGAGGGTCATTTGGCGGTGTATATCCTGCGCTGATGCGTCTTGTTGATTGTGATCGCTGGCTCAAGGTTCTGGGTAGCGGTGGGTGCGGCCTGGTACTGCGACCGGCTAGGTATCCGACTCTTCATCGGTCAGAACGGGCAAATGTAGTCGGAATTCGGTTCGTCCCGGCCGGCTCTCGACTTCGATCAACCCTCCATGGTCACCAACGATCTTGGCTACCAGGGCCAAACCAAGGCCGCTGCCGGAGGGTTTGCTGCTGATGAAAGGGTCGAACAAATGCGGCCGGATGTCCTCGGGAATGCCGGGACCATTGTCGCGCACGCTGACCAGCAAGGGCAGATCCAGCCGCTTGGTGGCGCCGGGCACGGCAATGCGCACGCCGTGCTGGAAGCCGGTGGTCAGGATAATCTCGGGATTGCGCGTATCGGGGCCGGTGACGGCCTCGGCGGCATTCTTGACCAGGTTGAGCACGACTTGGATCAGTTGATCTCGGTTGCCCCAGACCGGAGGGAGCGACGGGTCATAATGCTCGGCGAAGCGGATATGCGCGGCAAATCCGCTCTGGGCGAGCATGCGCACATGTTCCAACACACGATGGATGTTCACCGCGCTGCGGGCGATCGGCTTTTCGGAGAATATCTCCATCCGGTCGACCAGATCCCGAATACGGTCGGCCTCGTCGCGGATCAGCACAGCGAGTTCCCGGTCGGCTTCGTCCACCGACGCTTCCAGCAACTGGGCGGCGCCGCGAATACCCGACAGCGGATTTTTAACCTCATGCGCGAGGATCGCCGCCATGCCGGTAACGCTGCGCGCGGCACCGCGAAATGCGAGTTGCCGATCAAGTGCGCGTGCGGCCGACGCATCCTGCAGCACCAGCAGCACGGCGCCGTCTTCCTCCGGCAAGGGGGAGCCCTGAACGGTGATGCCCTGCTTGTTCAGCCGCGGGCTCTCCAGTGTCAGTTCGTGATCGGAGACTGTGACGCCAGTTGTACGGACCTGATCAATGAGCATAAACAGCGGGTTATCCGCCGGCAGCAGATCCGTTAGCCGCATCTGCGCCAGTTGCGGCACCGACACGCCAAGAAACTGCTCAGCAGCGTGGTTGACGAAGCGAAACCGGTTGTCGGGATCCAGCAGCACGACAGGAACCTGCATCGCGCTGAGGATCTGTGCGGTGTCGGGCGCCCGCTGTTCGGCTATGCGCTTCTCGGGTCCCCGGCCCACGGCGGCAAGGACCCGCCGGGTGATCGCGCCGCTCATGCCGCCTCTGCGTGCTGGTGGTGCGCGTCCGGTCGGAAGGGCGCGCGGACTGCCCCTCGGGCGATCAGCGGATCAAAGAAGCGATGGATGAGGTCGATCACAGCGTCGCTGTCATCCAACCTTGTAACCGTGGCACGGAAATCGGCCGATCCGTTGAGGCCGCGCGAGTACCACGAGATATGCTTGCGGGCGAGCCGCAGACCGGCATCACGACCGAAATGAACCAATATCGCGTCATAATGTCTTAGAATAACGTCTTTTTGAGCTTCCAAAGGCGGTTCCGCCCGGCGTTGTCCGGTATTGAGAAACTCGGCCACCTGGGATGGGAACCATGGCCGGCCGTAACAGCCTCGCCCGATCATCACGCCGTCTGCGCCCGAACGGCGCAGGGCTTCTGCTGCATCGTCTTCGGACAAGATATCTCCATTCACAATAACAGGTATTTGTACAGCGTTTTTGACCTCAGCAATGAAGTCCCAATTAGCCGTGCCTGTATAGAATTGCTGCCGAGTACGCCCGTGCACCGTCAGCATGCGGATGCCGACATCCTCGGCGATGCGGGCCAGGTTCGGGGCATTCAGGCTGGTGTGGTCCCAACCCATGCGCATCTTCATCGTGACTGGCACGGGAACGGCCCGCACGGTCGCTTCCAATATGCGACCAGCCGCCGTTTCGTCGCGCATCAGCGCGGATCCGGCAGCCTGGCCAACCGCGACCTTCTTCACCGGACAGCCAAAATTGATGTCGATGATGTCCGCGCCACGATCCACGGCGATGCGCGCGGCCTCTGCCATGGCTTGCGGGTCACATCCGGCGAGTTGCACCGAACTCGGGCCGGCCCCGGCGTCCACCTCGGCCATGCGCATTGTGTTGCGGTTTACCCGGATCATCGCCCAGGACGCGATCATCTCGGACACCACCAGGCCGGTGCCCTGCTCGCGCGCCATACGGCGAAATGGCAGATCAGTCACGCCCGACATCGGTGCAAGGATCACCGGCGTCTCGATCCGCACGGTTGGGCTCAGCACGATTGCCGGTAACCCGGATGCGTTCCCAGACTTGGCGCTAGGCTGCGCCCCAGAATCCAGTGAAGTGGTGCAGGTGATCGCTAGATTGCCCATCATTTGTGCAAACTACCGGGCGGCGCCGGGTTTCGCAACCACTCTCACGGATCGTTTGCGGCTTGACGGTCACAGTGTTGCAACTTGTGTTGCATCGGCGCGACGGTCACCCGCATGGAACCGCCGGCCCGGTTGACGCATGACGCCGGGACAGGGAGTTTGGGCCATGCGCATCGCCCTCATACTTGTCGCCGCCGGTTCCGGCAGCCGTTTCGCCTCGGACACACCGAAGCAGTTCCTTATCCTCGCCGGCAAGCCAGTGATCCGCCATGCCGCCGAGGCACTGGCCCCCTATGTCGCGCTGATCCAGCCCGTGGGGGATAGCGCGGTCATCGGCGCAGCCTTGCAGGGAATCGATCATTTGCCGATCGTGCCCGGCGGGACGACGCGTCAGGAAAGCGTTCGTGCGGGACTGGAAGCCCTCGCGGCCCTCGATCCTCAAAGCGTGCCGGACATCGTGCTGGTCCACGATGCGGCCCGGCCTTGCATCCCTTCGCGCACAGTGCCCGATCTGCTTGCGGCGCTGCGCACAGCGCCGGGCGCGATCCCAGCCGTTCCGGTCGCCGATACCCTTAAGCGTGTCCAACCGAAACCGGCTCCGGAGCATGGGAACCGGCACGCGATTACGACAACCGTGCCTAGAGATGGGCTGTACCGCGCCCAAACGCCACAGGGTTTCCGCTTCGCAACCCTGCTGGCGTTGCATCGCGCCGGCTCGCATCAGGGGGTCACCGATGACGCATCTCTGTTGGAAGCCGCCGGCGAAACAGTCTTGTTGGTCGACGGCGCCGAGGCCAATATAAAACTGACGTATCCGGAGGACGCCGTGCGGCTGGAACAAGCACTGATGGCCCGGCTTTATCCCCGTGTGGGCACCGGCTTCGACGTTCACGTGCTGACCGAGGGCCGCAAATTGATCCTGTGCGGTGTCGAAGTGCCGCATGAAAAAGGCCTGGCCGGCCATTCGGACGCCGATGTAGGCATTCATGCGCTATGTGACGCAATCTATGGCGCCTTGGCGGAGGGAGATATCGGCCGGCATTTTCCGCCCAGCGAAGCCAACTGGAAGGATGCCGATAGCGCCCGCTTCCTGGCCCATGCGGCGGAGCGGATTGCAGCGCGCGGCGGCGTTCTGGCGAATGTCGATGTCACCTTGATCTGCGAACGTCCGAAGATCGCCCCGCACGCAGCGGCGATGATGGCACGGCTCGCGGATCTGCTTGGCGTCGAGATCGGTCGCATATCGGTGAAGGCAACAACAACGGAGAAGCTCGGCTTCACCGGCCGAGGCGAAGGCATCGCGGCACAGGCAGTGGCGACCGTGCTGGTGCCGCTATGAGGTGGCCCCCTCGGAGATGGACCCCCGGGATATGGACATCGGGTCTTTCGGCGATGTTGCTCGTCGTCGGCCTGTCCGCCTGCCAGCAAGCGTTGCAGCCGCCCTATCCGCCAGTGCCGCCATTGCGGGCGGAGGCGATGGGCAAGCCACCGGTCACCGAAACCTTGCTGATCTGGCAACCAGGCCATTGGGATTGGACCGGCGGCGGATACGAATGGGTCCCTGGTAGCTTTGTGCCGCGTGAGGGCCATGGGGAATTGTGGATGCCCGGATATTGGGAAAAGGCCGAAGACGGCTGGCATTGGCGCCCGGCGCACTGGGTGTATTCTGCTAGGGCTCCCTGAAGGCGTTCGGGCGACAAACGAACAACGTTTCTGGCCTGTCCAGATTTATAACTTGGTATCGTTAAAATCCGAGATATGTTAGCGTTCTTCGTGCAATGAGGCTTTCTTGAGGGTAATCACCATGCGCGTTCGCGTCTTCACAGTTATCGCCTTCACCGCAGCCGCTTTGTCCATGGCGCCGTCCGGAGCACAGGTGCTGGCCGCCCAGGTCCGCTCGGCCGATGATATCGCCAAGGACCTGACACCCAGCGCGTCCATGCTGAGCGGCCCGACACGCGGCATCCGCCCCGCTGCACCGGGCACCGGTGGCACCGGCTCCAACAGCTATGTGCCCGCTGCGACCGGCAATCCGGCCGGCGGCAAGGGGTCGCATGCCGGGGTGTCGGGACCGCACAGTGCGGCGCCGGCCAGCAATCTAACGGTTCAGTTCAAGAACGGATCTGCCGAATTGACCCCGCAGGCGGTGCAGCAACTCACCGAACTCGGCAAGGCACTGTCGAGCAACGCCATGAGCGGGTTCAAGTTCCGCGTCGAAGGTCACACCGACACTGTCGGCACCAAGGAGGGCAACATGACGCTCTCCGAGCAGCGTGCCAACGCGGTGGCCGAATTCCTGGAAAAGAAGTTCAACATCAGCCGGGCCCGGGTCGAAGCCGTCGGCATGGGTTCGGAACATGCGCTGGTGCCGACACCAGACCAGACCCCCGAGCCGCGTAACCGCCGCGTCCAGGTCATCAACCTTGGCGGTGTCTAATCCGTACGTATCCGCGTAGCGTGCTTCCATGATTTCCGTGATCTGACATCGGAGCACGCCCGATGGACCAGGATACCGAGGGCGGAGCGGACGACACCATTCTGCCGTACCGTATGAGGCGGCCGAACCTGCCACACACCGCCCAGCGCTCCACGACCAAGGCTGCTCCAAAGGGGGGAATCGCCCCGTGGATGTATCTTGTTCCCGCAGCCGTTTTGTTGCTTGGCGGGCTAGGGTTTGTGTTTCTGCAGGGGCATGCCCCGGCCACCACACCCCAGGCTGTCGCATCGACGGCCTCCATCGCCTCGGCTGTGCCAGCGCCAGCGCCAGCGCCAGTGGCAGCAACGAAGACCAACCCATCGCCGGTCAACACACCGGCCACAGCTCCGCCAACCACCGCGTCCCCGGCCAGTTCCCCAACCGGTCCCCTGGCAAATGCAGGTGCAGGCAGCGCCGCAGCCAGCCCATCCATTCCCCCCGCCTATCTGCCGTTCGCGCGCGAGCAGGATATTCTCTCCAACCGATCGGCCTCATTGTCGATGTTCCGCCTTGCCGAAAACCCGGCAATCCTGGTGATGGATTTCCCATCCATGCGCGATCAGGCACGGATGTTGAACCGGGTGGCCGTTCTGGTGGAAACCCGTGGTCAGCCGCACGATCGCGTTCTCGGCGATGACGCGCTGGAGAAAGCGATCCGCTCCACTGGCGCCGAGCCAGACAATTTCTATGACGGCCACGACTATCGGGCCGGTGACCTCGTGCGGTTCTTCGCCCTTGCCGACCGGGACGGCATTCGCCTCAACCCCGATGAATTGCGATTGCGCGATCTGCTGCGTACCCTCGGTTGGACAGACGCAGGTGCGGTTGGCGCGTTGATCACGATTCCCACGCTCGGCGCTGGGATCGACTCCCCGGCACGCACGTCGATCCTGCGCCATGAAATTTCACATGGTCAGTTCTTTACCGACCCGAACTATGCCGCATTCACCCAACGGTTCTGGCAGACCGAACTAAGCGATGCGGAAAGGACCTCCTTTCGGCGCTTTCTGGCAGACCAGCAATACGATGCCACCGACGAAACCCTCATGATGAACGAGATGCAAGCCTATCTCGTGCACACCTACGACCGGCGTTTCTTCAGTCCTGAACTGGTCAAAATTCCTGCCGATCGTATTGCCACACTGCGCCGGCGCTTCATCGCGGGAATGCCCGCGGGATGGTTTCACGACATGACAGTGCACGACCAGCACCCCTGACGGATTCAGACAATCGATGCGTGCGAGCCCGCGATAAATCCGCCGCACGTCTTTGTTCTGCGGACAGCTCTTGCCGCCAGCCCGAAGAACGTCTGGCCGGAACTGCCCTGAACCGGCGAAGCCGGGCTCAGCGGGCAGCGGTATCCAGGATCACCACATTCGCCTCGACGCTGGCTCCGCGCTTGCGGATGGCTTCGATCGCTGTCTGCAATTCCTTCAGGAACGGGCCAGCCGGCTCGGACGCCTTTGAACGCGGCCTGGCGAAAAGCGGACTGGTGGACGCGATGGCGAAGATCATGTCGGAGCCATAGGGCTCACCCACCTCCCCTACCTTGCCGTCGGCATTGAGCGCACCCGGTTTCACATCCTGTTCCGCCTGATAAACCCGCTGTGCCATGCCCCCCGTGGGATGCACGTGGTAAATGTTGCCGTCCGACGATAGGTATTCCACGCGCAGTTCGCCGGCAAAATCCGGCATCCTGACCCGCAGCTTGATCGGCGCGTCGGTTGTCAGCCGGGTCTTGCCGTCGGCCATGCGAAGCTCAAGGCGCGCGCCGATTTCGCCAAACCGCGGCAAAGCCGGCCGCAGCACGTCCAG
>CAINEA010000464.1 GCA_903847525.1 uncultured Acetobacteraceae bacterium
CCACTGCACAGCCGAGCCGGAATCCTCTACCCGAGAAAAATCCAACCCGAATCTCTTATTCCTGCGCGGCCCCTAAGCTTGCTGACCATCCTGCCAGACAGGCCCGAACGAACGAATTTCAGCTTCGCACACAGCTGACGAAAGAACCCCATGCGAACCATGCCCAGCTTCCTGGTGCTACGGCTTATGCTGCTTTCCGGTGTCGCTTTCGCGCAGGCCTTCGACCTGCCAGGCCTCGACGGCGATAGCTCGGCCTACGAATCCGCCCTGACGGCCCGGAATCCGGCCGGCGGCACGCCGAAGGCGCGCAAGCAGTCTGAACAACAGGCACAGGCAGCTTCTGCACGCGGCGACTGGGCGGCCGCCGCGGCCGCCTGGGAGGCACGGATCGCCGCTGGCGCGGCAACGCCGGATCAGTATCTGGCACTGGCACAGGCGCAGGGCCGCCGGAACCCGCCCGACCGGGCCCACGCGCTGCAGGGCGCCTGGCTCGCGTATCGCGCGGCTCCGGAAGGAACCGCTCAGATCCCGGCACTGCTCGCAATCGCGGCCACGCTTCGCGACATGGATCGACTGGCCCAGGCGGTGTCGGTGCTACAGGCGGTGACGGAGCGCGCGCCGCAAAACCCCAACTACAGCAAGGCGCTTGCCGATCTGCGGCAGGCTGCCGGCCTGTTGGTGGCGCGCGTGCAGACGGAACCAGAGGTCGATCCGCCGCGCGCGTGCATCGCGTTCACCGCTCCGCCGAGCCGGCGCGCAGATTTCCACGCCGCCGATTGGGTGAAGCTGGACCCGGCCGTGGCGGACGCAGCGGTAACGCACGAGGTCAATGTAATCTGCATCTCCGGCCTGCCGCTGGCCACGACAACACGGGTGACGCTGCGGGGCGGAATGCCCGGCGAAGACGGCCTGACGCTTCGGAAGGATACGACACTCGCGGTCGCGATGCCGGGCCGCCGGCCGCGGCTGCTGTTCGACACGCGGCTGTTCGTGCTGCCGCGCGGGCAGTCGCCGCGTGTCACGCTCACCACGGTGAATATCGGATCGGTGTCGCTGAAACTTGCGCGGATCAGTGAGCGCGCGATGGGTCCGTTCCTGCGCGACAATCATCTCGGCAACAGCGATCCAATTCCTGGCAGCCTTATCACCGACGATGTCGGCAAGGTGGTCTGGACGGGGCAGGCCGATGTCCCGCGCTGGCTGCCCAACCAGGCGACGCATACGGCGATACCGATCCCGGACGAACTGCAAAGCGCGGAACCTGGCCTCTATGCGCTGATCGCAGCGCCGAATGATGGCGGCAGTTCGGACCTTACCGCGGTGCAGATGATCCTGCGCACCGATCTCGCGCCGACGGTCTGGCGCGGACAGGACGGGCTGACGATACAGGTCCGTGGCTACGGCGACGCAAAGTTGCGCGAAGGCGTGCAGCTCAGCCTGATCGCACGCAACAACGACATTCTCGGCACGGCACGCACCGATGCGGACGGCCTAGCGCGGTTCGCCGCACCGCTGCTGCGCGGCGAAGGTCCGCTCGCGCCGATCGCGATCCACGCCACGGGCCGTGATGGGGATTTTTCGCAACTCGATCTCGATCGCGCGGCGTTCGATCTTTCCGACCGCGGCGTCGCGGGCAAGGCACCCCCGGGACCGATCGACGCGTTCGTCTGGCTCGATCGCGGCATCTTCCGTCCGGGCGAGACCGTGCAGGTGATGGCGCTGTTGCGCGATGCCTCGGGCAATCCGCTCGACATGCCGATGCGGCTGCGCGTCAAGCGGCCAAACGGGCAGGTGTTTCTTGACACCGTCCCACCGCATGGCGGCGGCATGTCGGTTCATTTGCCTGTTGCGCTGTCGCAGACAGCATCATCGGGCCTATGGAGCGTGGAGGTGCTTACCGATCCTCTCGCCCCGCCCGTCGGGCAGGCCATGTTCCGGGTGGATGCCTTCGTACCGGATCGCATGGCGGTCGATCTGGGCCCGGCAAATGGGTCGATCGTGCCCGGCACGCCCTATTCGCTGCCGCTGGCCGCACGCTTTCTCTACGGGGCGCCAGCGTCCGGCCTGTCGGGCACGGCAAGTTTGCAGTTCCATGTCGCCGCCGAGCCCTTTGCCGCGCTCGCAGGCTATCAAATCGGCCGCGTCGACGAAATCTATGCGCCGGACTTCGTGAACCTCGACATGCCGCAAACCGACGCGCAGGGACGGGCCACGATCGTCGTGCCGGTCAAGCAGGCGCCGGACAGCACAAAGCCGCTGCAGGCGGAGATCGCGGCGGAGGTCAACGATCCATCCGGCCACGCGGCGCGGGCCAGCATCATTGTCCCGGTGCAGCCGGCGGGACGCTCGATCGGCATCAAGCCCGGTTTCACGGGCGACGCGATCGACGCGGATGCCGAGGGTGCCTTCGATATCGCGGCCGTGGCACCGGATGGCACGCGCGTCGCGACCAGGGCGCGGCTGCGGGTGGTGCGGGAACGCCCGGACTGGCGGCTGGTGATCAACGGCAACCTGGCGCGCTACGAAACGGTATATCGCGACGAGCCTCTGCTGAGCGAAGACGTGACGATCCCCGAGAGCGGCGTGCTGCATTTCGCGCGGCGGTTCGGTTTCGGGCGTTACCGGATCGAGGTCGTCGAAACGGGCGGACTGGCGGCGACGTCCGTCCGCTTCCGCAGCGGCTGGGTATCGGCGGACAGCCCAGACGTGCCGGACAAGGTAGACGTGCTGGCCGACCGCAAACTGTACTTGCCGGGCGATTCCGCACGTATCCATATCGCCGCCCCCTTCGCCGGTCCCGCGACCTTGCTGGTGCTGACCGACCGGGTGCACGCGACACAGCAGATCGACGTGCCCGCCGGCGGGACAGAAGTGGCGGTGAAGATAGACCCGGCGTGGGGGCCGGGCGCCTATGTCGCCGTACACGTGTTCCATCCGGCTGCGGGCGACACACAGCCGGGCCGGGCGATCGGTCTCACGTGGGTTGGCATCGACCCGGCATCTCGCCGGCTGGACACACGCATCGAGGCGGCAGCGAAAACAACGCCGCGCGGCCGGGCGGAGGTTGCGGTCAAGACCGCCCCGGGCGCCTGGATCAGCCTTGCGACCGTGGACGAGGGCATCCTGCGGTTGACGCAGTTCGCCTCACCCGATCCGGCCGGTTACTTCTTCGGCCGCCGAGGCCTCGGAATCGACATCCGTGACGATTGGGGCAGGTTGATCGCCCCCGCGGACGGCGAATTGGCCGCGCTTCGGCAGGGCGGAGACGATGGCGGGGCGGCATTGCCGGAGATCCCGCAAAAGACCGTGACGCTGTTTACCCCGCCGGTGCAGGCCGACGCGGACGGAACGGCGCGCTTTCCGCTCGACCTGCCGGACTTCAATGGGCAGGTGCGGCTGATGGCGGTCGCCTGGCAAGGCAACAGGGTCGGCGCCGCGCAAGCGGACATGATCGTGCGGGATGCGCTGGTGGCGGAACCGCTGCTGCCTCGGTTCCTTGCCCCCGGCGACCTGACCCGGCTCGCTGTGTTGTTGCAGAACACCGATTTGCCGGCCGGTGAGGCCGCGGCCGAGATCACGGTAGAGGGGCCGCTTGCGCTGGAGGGTCCCGCAGGCCTGGCGATGGCGCTACAGCCGGGGGCCCGGGCGACCGCGTTCACGTCGTTGCGGGCGACCGGCGTTGGGCGCGGCGTGATCCGTCTGCATGTCACCGGCCCGACGGGCTTCGACATCACCCGCGAGACGGCGATCCTTGTGCGACCGGCGCGGGGAGTGGTTACATCCGTACTGTCCGGTGTGCTGGATCCCGGCAAGGATGTCACGCTTGCGCTGGCCAGCGACGCGTTCATACCCGACACCTGGCGGGCCACGGCAAGTTTCGGCGGAGCGGTGCGCTACTCGGTCGCCGGGCTCGTCAAGACGCTGACCGACTATCCGCTGAACTGCCTTGAACAGGCCACCAGCAAGGGGCTTCCACTGGCGCTGCTGGATGACGGGCCGGTGGCGGGGGAGGACCGCGCCGGGCGATTGCAGCAGGTCGTGGAGCAGGTGCTGGAGCGGCAGCGCTTCGATGGCGGGTTCGGCCTGTGGTCCTCATCCGGGGACGCCGAGCCGTGGTTGTCTGCCTATGCAACCGAATTCCTGCTGCGCGCGCGCAAGGCGGGCGTGGCGGTACCGGACCAGGCGCTGCGGGATGCGCTGAAATTCATCGCCGACGCCACGACGCAGGAGGAGACGGAGCCGAAGGCGCTGGTGGCCCGGGCCTATGACCTCTACGTGCTGGCGCTGGCGGGACAGCCTCGCGCCGGCGCACAGCGGGTGCTCGCGGAGCAGCTCGATCGGCTGCCGACTCCGCTGGCCCGGGCGCAACTCGGGGCAGCCCTGGCGCGCACGAACGATCCGGCCCGGGCCGAGGCCGCGTTCGCCGCCGCGCTGGCGTCGCCGGCGCGCAAATACTGGGACGCGGATTACGGCACGGCCTTGCGCGACCAACTGGCCATCGCGCTTCTGCTAAAGGAGAGCGGCCTGATGTCCGAACGTCTGACACAGCTTGTCGCCGTTCTGCCAGGTGCCAACCTCGACCCCCGCGGGCTGAGCACGCAGGAGATGGCCTGGGCAGCGGCCGCCGGCGCGGTACTCGGCCGCACCGCGCAGCCGGTGCGGGTTGAGTTCGGCGGACGCACCTTGCCGGCCAGCCCCATTGTGTCGGTGTCCCTGACCACGGCAGAGCGCGCGCGCAACCTGGGCCCTGCCCCGGTGCCGCAGATCGTGTCGATCACAGGCGTTCCCGTGAGCGCGCCGCCTGCGTCGCGCAACCTTATGCGGGTGACGCGCAAGTTCCTTAATTTGGATGGCTCGGCCCTGGATCTCGACCATCTGCGGCAGAATACCGTGTTCGTCCTGCTGGTGGAGGGACGCGCGGAGGACGGACAGGATCATCGGGCGATGCTGCTGCAGGGTTTGCCGGCAGGATGGGAGATCGCGGGGCGGCTCGGCTCCGGTGACGTGCCCGGCATGGGGTGGCTCGGCAAGCTGTCGGAAACCGAAAGCGAGCCGGCGGCGGATGACCGGTACGCGGCGGTGGCCGCACTGGCGGGGAGCGATCCGACGTTCCGGCTCGCGGTTCGCCTGCGGGCCGTTACACCTGGAACCTATGAGCTTCCTGGCGCCGAGGTTTCGGACATGTATCGTCCGGCGATCTACGCGCGCCAGGCGGCCAACCGTATCAGCGTGCTGCCGGCGGAGTGAGCACGCCGCTGCCCCCTGCAGCACGGCGCCGGGTCAAGGGGTGGGTATGGCTCGGCGTGGCGGTTGCCTTCGCCGCAGTTGCTGGCGGAATGATTGCGCTCGACCGGTACTGTCCACCGAATCTCCGCCGGCTTGCCGCAGCCGGGTCGGACGTGCTCGACCGGAACGGCCGTACCCTGGCCATGCTGCCCGCGCCGGGCGGGGTGTGGCGGTTCCGCGCGACCGTGGACGACGTATCGCCGGCGTTTCTCTCGCTGCTGACCGCCGTCGAGGACCGGCGGTTCTACCGGCACCTCGGCGTGGATCCACTCGCGTTGGGCCGCGCGGCCGTGCAGTGGCTGCGGAGCGGACGTGTGGTTTCGGGCGGATCGACCCTGACCATGCAGGCGGTGCGGCTGCTGGAACCGAGGCCGCGGACACTGCGTTCGAAGGCGATCGAGATTCTGCGGGCGCTGCAACTGGAGGCGCATTACAGCAAACGCGAAATCCTTGGCATGTGGCTGACGCTGGCACCGTTCGGCGGCAACATCGAAGGGGTGCGGGCTGGCTCACTCGCCTGGTTCGGCGCGCCCGCAACCCAACTCGACCCGGCGGAGGATGCGCTGCTGGTGGCCCTGCCTCGCCGACCGGAGGCGTTGCGGCCGGATCGGTACCCCGACCGTGCGCGTGCGCTGCGCGACCGCCTGCTTGGCGAGGCGAACTCCGCGCCGGTTCCGACGGAGCGCCATCCGCTGCCGCGCCACGCGCCCCAGATTGTCGCCAGATTGCCCGCCGCACCGGTGATCGCGACCACGGTCGATCTGCCGCTGCAGGTGGCGTTGGAGCGATTGGTGGCAGCGCAGCTGCCGAAAATGCCGGAGCACAGCTCAACGGCCATGTTGATCGCCGATATCCGCACCCGCGAGATACGGGCCATCCATGGTGGCGCCTGGGGTTCCGAGCCGCGTAGCGGGTGGCTGGACCTGACCCAGGCGGTACGCTCGCCGGGCTCGGCGCTCAAGCCGTTTATCTACGCGCTTGCCTTCCAGGACGGGATCACATCGGCCAATGCCTTGATCAACGATCTGCCGCATCAGTATGGCGGCTACGCGCCAGAGAATTTCGATCGCGGTTTCGCGGGAAAGGTGACGGCGGGCGAGGCCTTGCGGCGGTCGCTCAACCTGCCGGCCGTGACGCTGCTCGACCGGATTGGCCCGGCCCGTTACGCCGCTGCGCTGCGGGCGGTGGGCATCACGCTACGGATGCCGCCGGGCGGTGCGCCCGCCCTGCCGCTTGCGCTGGGTGGCGTGGGCGTGACCCTGCGTGACACCGCTTCGCTTTATGCGGCGCTGGCGGATGACGGGTCTGTTACACCGTTGCAATTGATACGGGATTCCGCCAGGGCGCGGCGGAGCCTGGTTGAACCTGCCGTGGCGCGGGCCGTGGCCGATGTGCTGACCCAGCCCTTTCCCGGCGGGGGGAAAGCAGGGGTGGCCTGGAAGACCGGGACGAGTTGGGGCGGGCGCGACGCCTGGGCCGTGGGTTTCGACAAGAAGCATGTTGTCGCCGTATGGGTGGGGCGCCCGGACGGTACCGCCATCCCCGGCGCAACGGGGCGGTCGATGGCATTGCCCCTGCTGGAGCAGGTATTCGACCTGCTGCCGTTCGCGCCGCGCCATCCCAACCGGATTGCGCCGGGCACGCAGACCTCGGCTGTTGCTGCCGAGGGCGGATTACGCATGCTGTTTCCGCCGAGGGGGGCAGTGGTGTCACGCGGGGATATGGTCATCCGCATGATGGGCGGCCGCCGACCCCTCGCGTTCATGGTGGATGGCGCGCCGCTACCCACGGAGGCTTCCGCCCGCGACGCGCGTTGGAACCCGTCCGGGCCCGGCTTCTACCGGATCACCGTCATGGATGCCGACGGCGAGGCTGCGCACGCGACAGTGCGAGTTAAATAGGTAGCGAAACCGGCAACTGTGCAAAGGCGGTTCCGGCGGCTTTGCCGACAACCGACACCGCCTTCAACATCGTTTGATCGCCGAGCGGCCGCCGCACTAACAGGCGGGTCAGCGACCTCCTTCACCACATACCGGGGAGAACCTACAAAAAGGAACGGATCGCCGCGCTGCCGCCACGATCCGCCCAATCAAACAAGCGAGTTCAGAGGTCCGTTCCAGGCCTTCCGGCCTGGAACATGCGGGCCGTCAGGCGTTCTGGCGGCGCCTACGCAACAGACCGAGACCCACAACGCCTGCACCCATGAGCGAAAGGCTGGCCGGCTCCGGGCATTCGATACCCACGCAAGGCGGTTTGGGGTTGACCTCGGTAGCCTGGAGAATGCCCAACGACCAGGAAGTATATTCCACTGTATTGATGCATTCCGCATAACAGACCCCATCCCATGCGTGCGAAACAGAATCCTGTTTCGAAACCAAGAAATTATTGTAATCCTCCCACCAATTACATGTCTGGGTCGCATCCAAACTGCCGCAGCCAGCCAAATTGGTGATAGTGGATGTATCGGTTGTCCCGATCTCCGACTGCAACCCCTTGTAGGCTGCCCACATCGCGTAAGGCAGACCAAAATTTCCGTTCCAGCCGCCATCAGGGCCCTGATTCCAATTAGCATTAATCCAGGCTAGAGCGGCCTTCACCTCAGGATCGTTCTTCGTAAGCCCGGCGTAGTAGGCCTCGACCAGGAGGGCACCCGTGCGAGACATGTTGGAGCCCCAGCCATCGGAGTTCTTGTAAACATAAGCCGAGCCGCCATCCGAATTCTGTATATTGGCGATCCACTTCTTCAATTCTGCCTTGACCGTTGCTGCTGATATCGGCCCGTTCGGCGTGACGCCGGCGTTCTCCCCATAGATCAAGGCGAGTGTCGGCCATTGGCTGTTCGAGTTATCGGAGCGGTTCTGGTACTTGTCGCTGGCGTAGCTCCAGCCACCCTCCCACCAATTGCCCGCATCGTTCTGAGTATTGTTCTGGCCATAGGCCGCATGGTTGACAACACCTTGCAGCACCTGCCCAATCGTCATACCCGCGACAGCGGCGTTCCCGTTGAAGCCGGAGAAGCTGTTCACCATCTTGGTCAGGTCGGCTTTAGCAAGCGCGGGCGCTACGCCGCCCATATAATAGGTATCGGGTTCACAACATGAATTGTACCAGGTCAGCCCGCCTCCCTGATTGGGCGTGCCGGCCGTATTCAACAGATAGGTGAGGCCTCGGCCAACCACGTCGCCGTAATTGGTCGGGATGGATCCCAGCACTACATCCGTACCGGCCTTGAAGCCCTTTTCTTCGAACGCCAGCAGCGCCGCGCCGGTATCGAATGGTGTATATACCCCCCAACTGCCGTCACCGTTCTGATTCTGTGCCAAGTATTCCAATCCACTCAGGATAGCATCATTCTTTTGAGCATTGGTCGCCGCATTCGCCAACCCCGGCGCACCAGCCATCCAGGCCACCGCCGCGGCTGCGATCAGCCCCTGTTTCACCCGTCTCATGCCTGTTATTCCTTTCAAAACATCCTGACCGAAATATCCACTCAAAAATATTCTGTCTTTATCCGAAAGTCTATAATTTGCTTTCGCATTCACATCATAAAAATAATATCCGGAACTCTTCAA
>CAINEA010000465.1 GCA_903847525.1 uncultured Acetobacteraceae bacterium
CGCTCCCAATTGTGCAGAAACAGACCGAGGCCGGGTGCGATTGTATCGCCTTCGTGCAGGCAGATGAACCACTCGTCCAAATTGTCGCCCAGTTCCCGCGACAGGTCTGTGCCACTGCGAAAGCTACGACACCCCGGCGGAACCGGGGCTGCCCTCGGCAGGCAATCCGCATGAATCAGGACCTTCGGTTGTATGCCATGCTTGGCGATGACGAGGATCGAGGCGATTGTGGCCTGCAATTCGGCATCGGGTGACGATGTCGTTTCGGATGTTATGTGCTGCGGCAGGATGACGAAACATGGACGCGGCGCTGTGGAAGCAAGACGGCTGGAAAGAAAATGCGTTTCGGCGAAAGACAGGCGGCGGAAACTCGGGACGGCGATCGCATCGGCCTGCACCGACAACTCGAAACGCCGGACCAGCACAGTGCCACTGGCCAGGGTGATCGAGAACTCAATGCTCTCGCAATCTGCAGGCACCAGCGGGATGAACAGCGAAAAGCCGGCGGACGAGCCGTTCGGATTGTTCGGGCGGACGGCGAACACATCCGGGCGGGTGATGCCGTATTGCGCGGTAATGCGCAGGTTCTCGCCTAATTCGGCGGAGATGCCTTCAATCGCTTCCTGACAGACGGCCCAACCATAAAAGCGGGCGTTACGTTGGTCGCAGACAAGCTTGCCGTCGGCGATCCTTGCCTCGTCGATATAGAATTCCAGGCGCGGGATGCTCCTGGTGATCCCCCAGAAGCTTTCCTTTACAACCCGTCCGTCGCGTTCCATCGCGACCCGGATCTGCAGGCCCGGATTGTCATCGACCAAGCCAGGCGGCAATTGGATGGTCGTGTTGAAGCCGGCGGTCGCGTCCGGTGCCAGCCAGGGGAACGCGATGATCAGGTCCGCACGGAATTCGGACGGGACGATGCTGCCCAGCATTAGGTCGCCGGCGTAAACCGCCAAGCGACAATTTCCGTCGGGGAGCAGCGCCCAGCCGGCAACCGATAATTCGGTGTTGTAGTATGTGAGCCTTCGGTCCTGATCGAAGGGGCCGTCAAGATGAAAATCAGCCAGATCCGACATTCAGGCTAGGTCCAATCAAAGTAATCAAGTCGGTTATGCGAGGGCAATGATGATCCCCAGGGGCCAAAGTTTTTTATCCAATTTTGGCCTCTGGAAGCAAGCCGTCTTGTCAAAACGCAACAAAAAAGTACGCTGGTGTATTGATTATCCTGGCCATCGTTCGTGGCGGATAAGAGGTCAACGCGGGTGGGTGGCTTCTAAACTTGATCGACCACTGCCATTTGACGGCATGGTGAATGAGGTATGGCTATCTCGAACTTGCTTCTCACAACGTGCTTGCGCCGCGGGAAGGCTGTATGGGGCCTGTTAACGTCCGGTTGTGCCCGCATGGCCGGTATTGCCTGCTGGCAGTTGTGGTCCGGCGGACCCCGGCTGTTAGGCCCGGTTCGGGCAGGGCGGTTAAGTCAGGCTCGGTAGGGCCGCCCGAAACCGGGGCGTGAAGGTGCCCGGTATGCAATCAATCCGAAGGCTGCTCGGGGTTATTAAGGTAATGTGACAGAATAGTCGTAGTCGAGGGAACAGCAGGCCGGGGTTCCCGGGAGAAATGACGGACGGTTCAATGATCGAAATGGCGTGCGGTGAAGGCCTCGTTGCGACGAGGAGTGCTTAAGCGGCACGCAGCGCTATGGCGAAAACACTACCGGCCTGTGGGCGGCCTCACGAGCGGGCGAGAGACGGCGACCAGTCGTAGATCCGCTGTAAAGTGTCGCCCATCAGCGCCGCCCGGTCGCTGTCAGACAAGCGATCGGTAACCCGAAACGCCTGCAGACCCTGCTCGTATGTCAGCAATGCGACAGCCCGGGTCCAGTCGGTTCCCCACATGCAGCGATGAAAGGCAAAGGCGTCTAAAATGCGTCCGAGCGGCCCCCACAGGTCTTCATAAGGGAAGGGCTCATGCGACAGGGTGCAGGCACCGCTGATCTTCAACGCAACGTTGTCGTGGGCCGCGAGGTCCAGCAGCATTGGCAAATCAGCGAACGGCTCGGGGGGAATCGGCGGCTCGAAGGGCTGTTGCAGGCCGAGATGGTCGATCACCAACTGTGTGTCGGGGTTGCGGGCCGCCAGTTGCTTGACCTGACCCAGGCGCCCCCAGGCCAGGAGATTGACCGGTAGGGAATGGTGGGCAGCGGCGGCCAGCACCCGGTTGATCCCGGGATCATCGGCTTCGGTAGACCCGTTCCGGTTCAGCATGATGCGGATCGCAACGGCGCCGTCGGTGACAGCCCAGTCAGCGATTGTCGCCGCCACGCCCGGATCGGACGGATCGACCGGCTTGATCAATCCAAAGCGCTCTGGATGGGTTGCATGAATCTCCAGGGCATAACTGGCATCGTAGCAGTACATCGTAAAGGGCGAAACCAATAACGTACCGTCGACGCCCACTGAATCCATGGCAGCCACCATGTCGTCGCCCGTCACTTCTGGTGGGCCGTGGAGAACGGCGGCGCATGGCCGGCCCGGATGGTCGCGCTCATACGCGTGAACCTGGGCATCGATCGTCAGCATGATTTTGCGGTCTTCATAGGATCTGTCCCAATCGCTTGATTTGTATGGATATCCGTTCAGCTTGGGAAGCCAGGGCAAAGTCGTGCTTGGCATAGTGCGGCGGGCAAGCGATGCCTCGGTCGGTGTCTCACTGGTGCTCCCAACCATTGCGACCTATCTGAATTAGCGCTAGACGACCTGAAAAGAGCGTGATTGTAATGCGCGCGCCCTTGTTGGCGGTGAAACTTAGGAAAGGTCCAAAATGCCCACAGCCTTGATCACGGGCGTTACTGGCCAGGATGGAGCGTATCTGGCGCGGTTCCTGTTGGCGAAAGGCTATCGTGTACTTGGGCTGCTGCGTCGCTCCGCGTCGTCGCACGTTATGGGAGAGCGGCTGAGCGGGTTGGGTGTTCTCGATCAGGTTGAACTAATCGACGGCAATCTTACCGACCTTTCCACGTTGATCCGGATCCTGCAGACGTA
>CAINEA010000466.1 GCA_903847525.1 uncultured Acetobacteraceae bacterium
GCATCGGCGACGCGTAGACCCTCCATGCCGTGTACCCGAAGCTGATCGTCCACGACCGCCATCGGGTCCGAGCCCATCTTGCAGGTCCCGACGGGATGGTAGGTGGTTTCGGCGTTGTTGCGCACCCAGTCGAGCAGTTCGTCATCGGACTGAATGTTCACCCCGGGCGCGATCTCGTCGGTGGCGATGCCTTGCATGGCCGGGGCCGTCATGATGCGCCGGGTGATGCGCATCGCTTCCAGCGTCACGTCGCGATCCAACTGGGCGCTGAGGAAGTTGAAGCGGATCGCCGGCGGCGCGTTGGGTTCCTTGGAGGACACATGGATGCTGCCGGTACTTTCCGAGCGCAGGATGTTCGTGATCGCGGTGACGCCGGATTGTTTGGCCATCTTGAAGTTGGCGGTGGACAGGAAGGGGATCCAGGAGATCGCCGCATCCGGCGCGTCCAGCCCGGGCCGGGTGCGCACATAGGCGCGGATCGGCGAGGCGGGAATGCCGAGCAGGCCCTTCTTGGTCAGCCCGTATTGCAGCGCCTGCCATACCAGGCCCAGCCCGCGGGCCTTATCGTTGTAGGTCAGTCCCAGCGACGGCAGGATGCCCCATTTCATCCGCGGCGAATAATGGTCGCGCAGGTTTTCGCCGACGCCCTTGAGCGCGTGGCGGACCTCGATGCCCAGGCCCTGCAGCCGTTCCGGCTGGCCGATGCCGGACAGTTCCAGCAGTTGCGGCGAATTGATGGAGCCGGCGCTGACGATCACTTCCCGGGCCGCCCGCGCCTCGTGGGGCTGCCCGTTGATGTTGTAGCGCACGCCCACACAGCGCTTGCCATCGAACAGCAGGCACTCGGTCAGCGCGTTGGCCTGGATGATCAGGTTCGGCCGTCCGCGCGCCGGGTCGAGATAGCAGAACGCGGTGCTCATGCGCCGGCCGTTGCGGATCGTGGTCTGGGTCATGCCGATCCCGTCCTGCGACGCGCCGTTGTAGTCCTTGGTGTAGCCGATGCCGACCTCACCGGCGGCCTTGATCAGCTTGTCGTAGATCGGGCCGGTCTCGTTGTTCTCGGTCACCTTCAGCGGGCCGGACCGGCCGCGATATTCGTCGTCTCCCTCGCCCTGGTAGCTTTCCATGTCGCGGAAAATCGGCAGCACCTCCCGATAGCTCCAGCCGCGATTGCCCAGCTGCGCCCAGGTGTCGTAGTCCTGCGACTGGCCGCGCACGAAGACCATGCCGTTGATCGAGGACGAACCGCCGAGCAGTTTCCCGCGCGGGATGGGGATGCGGCGGTTGCCCGTTCCGGCGTCGGGCTCGGATGAATAGAGCCAGTTGGCGGCCGGGTTGTCGATCAGCTTGGCGAAGCCGATGGGGATGCGCGACCAGGGATGGCTTTCCCGCCCGGCTTCCAGCACCAGGACCCGGTATTTGGGATCGGCGCTGAGCCGGTTGGCGAGCACCGATCCGGCCGAACCCGCGCCCACCACGATGTAATCAAAAATCTGGTTTTCCATTTTTCTTCCTCCCCGTCAGGCTGCGAGAGCCCGCGCCGGAATTGTTGTTGCGCCGTACAGGCAGTCAGACGCCCAGCGGCGCTTCCGCACCCACCATTTGCTTATAGGCATCCCGGACCGCGTCGGAGACACGCTGCGTGTCGTCCTTGAGGTTGCGAGGCGTGATCGCGATGAAGGCGATCTCCCAATTCTCGGGCACCGGCTTTCCCACCTTCGGCAGGAATGCATGCGGCGCGTCCGGCGAATTGTGGAAATGGTCACCGCCGTGAACCGCGGTCAGGACGGGTTTCCCGTTCTCGTCAACGGAAAAGGCATCCGCCTCCCCAATCACATACATGGGAAACTGATCGGTCCGGCTTTTCGCGTGCCGGTGCAACTCCACCTTTGGCAGGAACACGGCGGCGACCATTCGCCCATGGCGGTTGCGGCCGTTGCGCCACGGCCCCGGGCCGGTCAGGTCCATGGGAGACGGAAGCTGGTGCCCGGGCCGGCCAAGAACCTCTCGCAGTGCCTCCTTCGGATTGAACTCTTTTGCCTGCCCGGCCCAGGCGGCGCGGACTTTGCTGAAATCCTCATGGACGGATTTCATCCACGCCAGCTCATCCTCGGCCAGTTCATGATCCAGAAGTGGTAGGCTCTGTACTTCGGACATCGATTTTCCTTCGTTCTTCACCATGGCCGCGGTCTTTCCGCGGGACCGACGAGCCCCATATCGCCGGCGCCTATTTTTCTGCCGCCGGGGATGCCAGGCCATCCGGTGGCCAGGGCGCCAGATCGGGCGTCAGCGGAATGCGCAGATTGCGAAACAGCAGGGAGAACGACATCCAGTTGCCCATGGCGACGATGAATTCCACCTGCTGGCCCGGATCGGATACATGCTTCGCCACCTCGGCCCAGATTGCGTCGGAAATGGATCGGCCTTCCAGGCATTCGTCGGTGGCGGCCAGTACGGCCCGGTCTGCCGGCGTCAGCCGGTCGGAGTTCCGCCAGTCCCGCACGGCCAGAACATCCTCGGGCGGGATCCCCGCCTGCGTGGCGACGCGCCAGTGCTGCGTCCATTCATAGACCGAACCGGTAACCCAGCCGATCCGCATGATCATCATTTCGCGCAGCCTTGTGTCGAACTTGTTGTTCTCCAGCAACTGCAGCAATTGGCCGAATGCCGCCCTGGCCACGCCGGGGTTGTTGGCCACCACCCGGAACGCCTCGCTCTGCGTGCGCCGCGCGGGCAGCCCCATCGCATCGCCGAGTTCTCGGGCATGCTCCAGCGATACCATCGGTACGCGTGAGGTCATCGTTGTGTTTCCCCTTTCGTTTTCCGGATCGTCGTTCGCTTAGCGCCTGACCGCAATCCCCCTGGCGCGATCGGCTGAAGCATGCAAGGCGAGGGGCTTTGCCCCCTCGACCCCTGCCAAAGGCAGGGCCTTTGGAATCCATCCATTGGTTTGGGAGGGCATGGAGGGCCAACCCGGACCGTGCAAGGTTTCGGTCGGCCCTCCATGCCCTCCCAAAGCAGTAGCGGGTTCTGAGGGCTTGCCCTCAGCGGGGTCCAGGGGCAGAGCCCCTGGCCTTCCTTTCTTTGTCCGATCGCCCCAAGGGACGGCTACCAGCCAGGGCCGCCCGGGCGTAGCCCGAGGAGCACCTGGCCGGCGGCCTCGAAGTAGCCCCGGCAGTGCGGCGCCATGTTGCACCGCGACGTGGATATCCCGGAAGGCCCGTTCCAATGGCAGGCGGTTGTAGATCGCGTTGGTGCCGGCCGCATGAAATACCTTGTCCACCGCGCGAGCGGATTCGTGCATCGCGTGCACGATCGCCAGCCGGGCCTGCGCGATTTCCTGGTCCGATGGCGTCTGCCCGGCACACAGGCCGTGCCAGACGCGCCCGACAGCGTCGAAGACATAGGCGCGGGCGGCGTTGACGATGGCGTCGGCTTCGCCGACGCGTGCCTGCACCATCGTCCGGTCGCGCAACAGGCTGGTCGACAGGGTAGAGGCTTCGGTGGCGGCGATCGCCGTCAGGCTGTCGATCGCGCCGCGCGCGATGCCCAGCGCATTCGCCGCCGAGGGGGTCCAAAGCGTCACATACCAGGCGCGGCGGTCGTAGAGCGGACCCTTCGCCTGCGGCGGGCTGTCCGACAGGCAGCTGCGTTCCGCCGGCACGACGATATCGTCGACCGTGAAGTCCTGGCTGCCGGTGCCGCACATGCCCATCACCGACCAGGTGTCGACAATCGTCACGGATTCCCGCGGCACCCACACGGCCCGCAGCAGGGGGGCACCGGCGGCGGTCGTGCGGGGGGTGTCACCGTCCATCATCACGCAGGTGCAGTACAGCCAACGGGCGTTGTAGATGCCGCTGGCGAAATTCCAGCGCCCGTTGACGCGGTAGCCGCCCGGCACTTCCCAGGCGCGCCCGCCGGACGGTCCGCCGGGGCGGGCCGAGCCGGCGGCCCGGTAGTCCGCCGGACTGCCGGCCAGTGCCCGCCCGACATCGGCCGGCAGGCGCGATGCGTTCAGCGACATGGCGGTGGCGATCATGGCGCACCAGCCGACCGATCCGTCTGCCCGCGACAGTTCCTCGACGACGCGAAAGGCGGTCAGCGGCGGTGTTTCGGGGCCGCCCATCGAGCGTGGGAGATACATCTGGTACATCCCGGCCCTGGCGAGTTCGTCTGCGAGCGGGGCAGGCGTCTGGCGTGTCCGTTCCGCGTCATCGCTGGCGGCTCGCACGGCGGGGCCAAGCCGTATGGCGGCGGCAACGATGTCGGGAATGGCTTCTTCCAGGTCTTTTATCATTGGCGCGATCTCCATCGAGTGCCGCTACCCTGACCAATGATGAGCGCGGCGGCTAGAGACCCGAAAACATTGGGTATGTCCGGTGTGCGCCGGAGGTTTGATTTAGATCAACGACAACTGCCTGTGCCGGGCGAAGCCTTCCCTGGAGCGAGCAAACGCATGCAAAGCCAAGCCGTGCCGTTCGGTCGATCTGAATAGGGGAATTTCCATGGTGCAGGTTCAAGGGGCCGCGACGGTCGACCGGCTGCGAGATGAGATCCAGGGGGTCCGCTACAGAGACGCGACGACCACGTTCTGCCGCCTCGTGGCCGAGGAGGATCGACCCCTCAAGGACATGATCCAGGAGGCGATCGGCGCCGCCGCTCCGTATGTGCAGGTTCCGTCGCATTTGATGCGCCTGCCGAGCGGGGAAATGCGGGGCGTGAACTACGACCACACGATCCTGGGTTGGCGCGGAGCGATCTCGCTGATGGGCGAACTGGGCGGCAAGCGGGGTATCCTGCCGAACATCCAGGCGATGTGGTACGTGCCACAGGGGCTCAATGTGTGGGAGCAGGTCGTCTGCGAGTTTCCCGGCCACTACGCGCGCGACGGCGAGCAATGCAACCGACAGTTCCCCGGGCCGGACGAGCATGTCAATCGCTTCGACGGCCCGGCTTGGAAGCCGCCGAAGATTTATTTCCGCGACCATGATCCGATCGAGGACGGTTCCGTGGAGGACCGCCTGATCCGTATGAACTGGGCGATCTCGGAAGGGGACAAGGCGGAGGCGTACGGGCTGTTCCTCGGATTGGCGAAGGATCCTGGTGCGCGCACGCGGCTGAAGGACGCCATCCTGTTCGCGGGCATCACCGATTTGCAGGACACGATCATCAACCGCGGCGGCTATCAGAATATCGGTCACAAGGCGCTGCGTGCGCGGGCCCTGGTGGATATCGCCGACTATCTGGGCTGGGACAACGCGCACGATCTCATCTACACGGTGGTGCCGGACCTGGGCTGCTCCCCCCGCCTGTATGGCCTGTGGACCGAGATCAGCAATATCTGCCGGATGGAGATCCCCAAGCACGCGGAGATTCCGAAACGGTCCGACAAGCCACTGACCGAGCGGGAACTGGATATCCTGACCGAGGCGATCGTCTGGGGCGGACCGTTCGACGTCAACAGCGCCATCATGGGCTTCTTCAAGCGCGGCGCGGGCATATTGGATGTCGGCGATGCGGTGATGGTCTGCTTCCAGCGGTATCTGATCGACGTTCTGGAACATCCGAACGCGTTCCTGCACCCGACCCATGCGTTGGATTACATGAATGTCGTTCAGTCCTGGACGCGCGGCTACGACAATCCGCATCAGGTGAAAGCGGTTTTCATGGGCGCGCGCTTCATGAACGACACGATCCGCTCGAACGCCATCTATCCGCGCGATCCGAAGACCGCGCTGGAGCCGCGGTGGAACTACCGGACCTGGGCCGACGGGATTGCCATCGATCAGCTGCTGGGCGTCCTGAAGCGGCATGTGCTGGCGCAGGATGCGCCGCGTTCCTGCGCACTCGTGGATTCCTATCTGGAGCGCACGACCGAACGGCATGACCTGCTCGACACGATCACCTATGCCGCCTGCCACTGGCAGAACGATCCCCATGTCATGCGCAACTGCAGTTCGTCCCTGGAGGAATACCGGCACAACCGCACATCGCGGCGCGACGACATCATCCGCGGCTACGTGAAGCACCAGGCGCGGTATGTGAAACGAGCCTTGACCCATGACTGCTATCAGGTGTTCGCCGAGCACTTTCAACCCGCGGATGCGTGAGGGATTGTCATGAGCGATGACCAGGCCCGGCTGGGTGAACTTTGGCGTATCCGCAATGCGGCCGCCGCGACCCTCGCGCTATGCGAGGAGCAGATGCAGCGCGCGGTTCGCGAGGCAAGCGTGGAGCAGCTCGTTTCCATGATCGAAACCTTCTCGCCGGCCCGCTCCACCGGCCCCGAATGGACGCGAACGTTCGAGCCGTTGATCGAGCGTCTGTGGGCCTGGCGCGATGCGGATACGATGGCGGCGCTCGCAGAGGTTTTCCATGCTCGCGGCATGCCCTGGATGGCCGTGGCGAACGCCCTGTCGCCGGATCAGGGGGCGCTCCTGCAGGCGAACCTGCGCCATCCGGCCTGGGCACGGCTTCCGGCCTTTGCGCTGACCTGACGATTGCTGCCCGGCGGGGGTACCGATGGCGGTTCCCCGCCTGGGCGGCACTACAGCAATTTACGCCAGCGCATCGCCAGCCAGGTGGCCGCCAGGACCAGGACGCACAGCCCCGTTGCCACCAGGGTTCCATGCGGAAACTGGTTCATGAACATTCCGCCGGTATTCATGCCGAAGAAGCCGGTCAGGAATGTCGCGGGCATGACCAGTGTCGTAACAACAGATACGATATACAGCCGGCGGTTGGTTTCGTCCGCCTGCTTGGCGGTCAGTTCGTCCTGCAGCGAGCGCGCGCGATCCTGCAACGCGTGCAGATCATCCATCGCCGCATGGGTCTGCCGATGCGCCGTATCGTGGGTCCAGCCGATCGCCCATTGCGGCAATTCATCGACGTCGTCGTCCATCAGCCGCACGACCGGATCGAGCGCCCGCTTCAAGCGGGTTGCGTCCCGGCGGACGCGGCCGATCGTGGCGCCGAGCCGGCCGGGAGTACGCTCCCTCCGGTAGGAAAGCAGCGCGTCCTCCACGGAATCGAGTTCGCGGGCCAGTGTCGCCACCTTGCGTCGCATATCCGGGGCAAAGCTGGACACGGCTTCATCGACCAAGACCTGCGGCGCACCAGGCGCATGGCCGGAAAGCGCCGCCTGCCACGATGCCGTCAGGCTGCGCACCGGGGCACGGCGCGACGTGACCAGCATGTCCGGCTGTAAGGCAAAGCGCCAGTAGACGAGTTCCTGGTCCTCCCCTTCGCCGCGCAGGAACCCGGGCAGAATGCCGGCGATCACATCGCCTTCCGACACCAGTCGCAGGGCCTCGTCGTGACCGGTCAGCACGTCCTTGGCGAAACGTGGCAGATCCGCACATGCATCGATGACGGGGACGCTTTGCGGGTGCACGAGGTCGAAATGCCCCCATACCCAGCCCTCGCGTTGACGCTCCAGCCCCGTCAGCGGCTCCGGCGCCGCATTGGGGGGATAGTGGAAGGCCCAAACCATCCCGTCGTCGTTGGGAAGCGGGTGAGTGTCCGGTGCCGGGCTGCCAGAAGATTTGTCTCTGGTAGAAGATTTGTCGGAGGGCATTCGTTATTCATCCCTGTAGAAGTAGCGCCACGAGCAGGCGCGTGCACTGGATCATTGCCGTCCCGCAGTCCTTGGCTGGACCGTGCTCCGGTTCATGCGGCCGGGGAAGGCCCGCCGGTCCGGTGCTGCGCTTCGGCCTCCACAGCCCGTGTCAGTTCCGTATGCTGGGCGGCCAGGGTGCGGAAATCCATCACATCCAGCACCAGGAGCGTGGAAGGCCTCACGGTTCGCACCGTCGCGTTTCGCACGCCACCGGCCAGCAGCGCGACCTCCCCGAAGAAGCTGCCGGCGGTCAGCCGCACCGGTTGCGGCTGCACGTCCACCTCCACCTCGCCGGAGACCAGGAAATACATGCAATCCCCGTCCTGGCCGCGGCGGAACAGTTCGGTGTTCTCCGGCACGTCCATCCGCCGCAGGGCGTGCGCCAGGGTCGCCATGCCGGAAGCGTTCAGGCTGCGCAGGAACGGCACTTTCGCCACCAGGTCCCAATTGTCGAGGAAGTCCTGCCGCTTCGCTTCGGCGGCGAAGGCGTTGGCGATGATGCCTGTCCAGAGGCCGAAGACGCAGAGGCCGAAGATCATCACCGATCCGGCAATGAGGCGCCCGCCGCCGGTTTTCGGAACGATGTCGCCATAGCCTACCGTCGTCAGGGTGACGATCGCCCACCATAGGGATTGCCGCAGGGAGCCGAATTCCGCCGGTTGGCCGGCCCGCTCCAGGGCGAACAAGGCGGCGGCGGCCAGGAACAGAATGATCACGAACAGGCAGGCCACGGACCCCAGCGAGCGGGCCTCGCGGACAATGACGCGTTTGAGTTGGTGCACGCCGGGGGCGACGTTGATCAGCTTCATCACCCACACCATCCCGGCAAGCCAGACCTCGGGCTCTCGCCCCCCGGCCAGGACGGCCAAAGGCACGGCCAGTGCCGCCAGTCCGTCGATGAACCCGTGAGCGGAGCTGAGATAGCTGATCGCCGCACCGGCGCGCATTGCATACACCACGCGCAGGACAAACTGGACGAGGAATACCGTCTGACACAACCATAGCGCGAAGTGCAACACGGTCCAGGGAATGGGCGGTGGTCCGGGCTCGGTTGTCAGACAGATGCATATCAGGCCGACGATCAACGCCAGGCCGCCGATCCAGCGCGTCATTCGTCGCAGTTTCGTGATAACCTCCTGAGGCATGGGTGTTCTACCTGGCATCTTCACGACCTCTAAATGGACAAAGCGATACTGCGCATAAATCTACTGTTCAGGGGCTGGGCCGATGAGGCAAGCCCGAACAGCGCCGTCGGTAATTCCCCCTTCCGTCCGGGGGCAGGAATGGATAGTGTCTTTATTAACTATGAGTTACAGAAGGGGTAGGAACGGTGTCACTGGTGAAA
>CAINEA010000467.1 GCA_903847525.1 uncultured Acetobacteraceae bacterium
CGCTGAGACCCTTTTGGAATTGCACCTTGTTTCGAGCCATCGTCCCTGCCTCGCTAAATCGAATGTTCACGATATGTGCCACGAAAGAGAAGCTGAGAAAAGTGCGTAAACAGGAAAGATATTGCAGAAGCGATTGCCGGATTGTGCCCATGCTCGTGTGGTCCCGTTGTTTGCGCCCGTGCGTTCACCCGTAGCCGCCAGGCAGCTCACATCAGGTTCCGGGCCGGCGAAAGGTAAAGCGGGAATTATTTTAACCTTAAACACAACTTAAGGTAGATTTATTTCGGTAAAAAATATAACCCTAGATAGCAGTTGAAGCGGGATCGGTTTGCCCGATCCGCGCGCGAACCATGCAGACCTTCACGTACCCGAGGATATTCCGGACGATTTTCAGGACCGAGGATGCTGGATAGCACCGCCGACACCTCACCCGCACCTCCAAGCGGATCGCCCGACGCAAGGCGCGGCTGCGTCCGTCGCGCGCGCGGCGCGGGGATTGGGGCCAAGCACGAGAGCGGCGCGGGATTTGCCGTGATTTTCGCCATTCTGCGGCGCCGCCGTTTGGCGCTGATCGGCACGGCAATCCTCGTGCCTTTGCTGGTCTGGATCGCGCTCGGGCAGATCACGCCGCGCTACAGCGCCGTCGCGACCATCCTGTATGAACCGAATGCCTTCGCCGCGCGGGAGCTGCAGAGCATCCTGCGCGTGGACCCGACGACCGAAGCGGTCATGTTCAGCCAAGCGGAGATCATACGCGGCCTGCACATCGCTGAACGGGTGGCCGATCGCTTCGCCCTGCAGGACCGTGCCGAGTTCAATCCCGCCTTGCACCCCCAGGGCAGGTTGCAGCGCTGGCTGGGCCAGATTCGGGCGATCCCGTCCGTGATCAATGTCCAGTTCGGAGGATCCAGCGCCGTTCCCGCCACGGCGGACCCTGCCGATAGCCGGTCCGATGCGGCGCTGGCGGCGCGGGAGGCGACTTCGGTCATCACCCCCAAGGCATCGCGCGTGCTGGAGGTCACGTTTACCTCGCGCGACCGCAATCTGGCCGCCGCCGCGGCCAACGCAATCGCTGATCTCTACATCCACGACCAGCTGGAAGCGAAGTTCGCCGCCGTCCGCCACGCCACCGAGTGGCTGGAGGGCAGGGTGGTTGAATTGCGCCGCGAGGTCGGCCTCGCCGAGGACCGCATCGCCAGCTACCGCGCCAGTCATGGCCTGGTGAAAGGCGTGCAGGCCGGACTGGAGACCGAGCAGGTCAGCCGGCTCTCGCTCGATCTCATGCAGGCACGCAACGAGTTGGCCCAGGTCCAGGCCCGGCTGGATGCGGCGCGCGGCAAATCCGGAGCGTCTGCCCAGGCCGCCATCGCCCCGTCCGTCGCGCCGTTGCGGGCGCAACAGGACCTGCTCGGTGCGCAGCTGCAATCCCTGCTCGCCCGCCGCGGGCCGCGCCATCCTGAAACCATCGCCCTGCAGAACCAGTTCGCCGAGGCATCCCGCTCGGTCGGGGCCGAGATCGCCCGCGTCGTCGCCGCTGCGGAGGCCGAGTGGCGCGCCGATCGGGAACGGGTCGCCGGCCTGGAATCCAGCCTGCGCAACGTTCAGTCCATGCAGGAAAGGAACGACCAGGCCCAGGTGCCGCTGAACGCGCTGGAACGCGACGCCGAGGCGTCCCGCACGTTGCTGCAATCGGTGCTGGAGCGCGTGCAGCAGACGGGGCAGCAGACGGCGATCGAAACTCCGGATGCTAGGCTGATTTCCGCGGCTGTTGCACCTTCCCAGCCCAGCTTCCCGCGTGCCGGACCGCTGATGGCCGCGGCGGTCGCCTTTGGGGCGTTCTTTGGGCTTTTTCTGGCCTATCTGCTGGAATTGGCCGATGCCACCTTCCGCAGCGGCGAGGATGTCCGCGACCTGCTCGGGCTGCCGTGCCTGGCGCTGGTGCCGGAAGTCCC
>CAINEA010000468.1 GCA_903847525.1 uncultured Acetobacteraceae bacterium
CACCGCCGCACGGCGCGGGATCGACGCTTATCAGGCTGTCCGAATCACATTGTCAGGCCAATCCGTCCTCGCACCGGGTTGAGCAGATACAAAATATCTGAAAAATACGTCTATTACTTTTACATTATGCCGAAAAACGTCGTCCACTCTATCGCCGATTTTTAGTAGTATTCTAAATAAAAATATTATTTTTGTACATATTTAAATAAAAATACCTTTCCTATTTAATAAAATATTAGATTTAAAGAGCGATGTAATAAAGTTGACGGACAAAGTTTATCTCATGTAAGAAAGTTATAGGACGCGATTCAGGCGGGCTGGCTGGCGGGTGCTCGCGCCGTGGATCCTCGAAGCCGATTCAATTGAAATTACACCGGGATTACGACTCTCATGCAACCCACAAAAATCCTTTTGATCGAAGACGAGGAAGCGATCGCCAGCGAATTGGCGGAGTTTCTGGGGCGGCATGGAATGGAGACGGTTTGGTTCAGCTCATACGAAAACATTGAAAAGAACCTCGGTGACGCTAAGGCGGATCTCTTGCTTCTTGACCAATTTGTCGATGGCCGTGATGCCCTCACATTATTGCCTGAGATCCGCAGTGTGTATGATGGTGGGATCGTCTTCCTGACCGGCAATGAAGAAGCTGTAGACCGGATCGTCGCTCTGGAAAGCGGTGCTGATGATTTTGTGATGAAGTCGCTTGGCCCGCGGGAGTTATTGGCCCGGCTTCGCGCGGTATTACGGCGCACCCGGGAAGATGAGGACGCGCACCCTGGTCATCACGACCATCGGGTTCACGCGGATCAGGGTGGCGCCGGCAATTGGTCCATTGATTTGAACCGCCAGGAGGTACTTGCGCCGGACGGCGTGGCGCTACGACTGACGTATACCGAATTTCAGCTTCTGACGTATCTTATTCGTCATGGGAGCCGCGTCGTAACGCGCGATGAGGTGTCGCGGGAGGTTTTGCACCGCGACTTTACGCCGACGGACCGTGCCGTCGATAATCTGGTTTCGCGCATTCGAACGGCGGTTGAGCCGCACGCGAACGGCGATTCCGTGATCCGGTCGGTACGTGGACAGGGGTATATATTCATTGGCCAACACGTGCCGTTGGACGGTGAGTCCGGATCGCTGCGGGCACCTTCTTAGGTTCGGCACCGCGTGCAAGGGCCGCCGGTACGGACGATCGAGGGCAGGCGGATTTGGGTCGGGACGCAACATAGCTGTCTCAAATGGTCAAGGCACGGCCAGGGTTAAGCTCATGCGTCTCTCCCCGTACCGAAACCGTCAGTGATTCACCTGCTTCCAGGGTCACGCTAAAGGATGGCTTGGCTGCGTCGATTTGCAGTTTCAGCAGGCGTCCGCGCCATTGCAGGCGAAAGCCGAGGCTGCGCCACCCGGCCGGCAATCTGGGATCGAACCGTGGGATGGAGCTACGAATAGAAAGTCCTGCAAAACCGAGCAAGACGGCCTGCCAAAGACCGCCGAGTGCGGCAATGCGAACGCCACCGGCGCTGGCTCCGGCCTGGCTGCCGAATTCCGTTGCAACCGTATCCTGAAAATGTCTCATTGCCAGATCGGTTGCGCCGATCCGTGCCGCCAGTAGGGTATGCATGGAATTGCTGAGCGAGCTTTCATGCGCGCAAAGCGGCGCGTAGTGATGATAATTGGTGGTCTGCGTGGTCATGTCGAACTCGTCGGGCAACAGCGCCAGCATCGCGACGATGTCGGCCTGCTTGATCACCTGCGAGCGCCGTGTCCGCTCTCTGCCCAGCACCATGTCCATCGGCTCGCGGCGCCCGGCAAATTGCGCGGGGTCTATCGGCTCAAGCGCATGGAAGCCCGAGAACTGCTCTATGAGGTTTGTATGCGGATCATATCCCATCGCAAGGGCATCGGCGACATTCCGCCATTGCTGCAAGGTCCGTTCGTCGAGGTGAAGCCGGTCGGCGAGGGCCCGCCAATGTTCTGGCCAGCGTTGGCGTAAAAGCGACACCGTCTCCAGGGCTCGGCGGATATTCCAGCGCGCCATGTGGTTGGTGAAAGCATTGTCGTTCACATATTCATGATATTCATCCGGACCAATCACTCCCTGGATGTGATAGAGCCTGTCGTCGCCCAGATTGGCCCGGCTGACCCAGAATGATGCCGTTTCCAACAGGATTTCTGCTCCGGCCTCACGCAGGAAGTCATCGTCGCCGGTCGCCAGCCAATACTGCCAGACCGCATAGGCGATATCGGCGCTGATATGCTGTT
The DNA here is from genome assembly GCA_903847525.1 of uncultured Acetobacteraceae bacterium. Lineage (GTDB taxonomy): Bacteria > Pseudomonadota > Alphaproteobacteria > Acetobacterales > Acetobacteraceae > PALSA-911. The sequence goes on from CAINEA010000468.1 coordinate 2,263, forward strand.
CCTGCTTGCCGGACAGCACCTCGACCGTTCGTCCATCCGGGATGGTGATATGTTCCGGCGTGGTCTCGTGCCCTGTGTCGGCGGATTCCCACGCATACATCGCCCCGCGGAAACCCGCCCGTTTGGCCTTCGCGCGCGCCCCATCCAGAGTTCGATGGCGATACATGAGCATCGCGCGGGCGGCCTCGGGCCAGGTCAGGGTATAGAAAGGCAGCAGGTAGATCTCGGTGTCCCAGAATACATGGCCATGATAGGTGTCGCCGGTCAGCGCGCGGGCGCCGATGGAGACCTGTTCGTCATCCGGATTAGCGGCACTGTTCAGGTGGTAGATGGCAAAGCGCAAGGCGGTTTGTGCGGAGTCATCACTGTCGATCTGCAGGTCGCTGTCGTGCCACCGCCCTGACCAGGCAGCCTCGTGGGCCGAAAGAGTATCCTGCCAACCGATCGTTCGTGCATGCTCGAGTTCACTCCGCGCGCTGTCGATGAGACCATGGAGGTCCTGATTCCCCCGCCTGAACGCGACGATCCTGGTCAGTTGCGCGCAATCGCCAGCGCGCGATTGCCAGCCCCAGGACCATTGCAGCGGAGTGGATTGGTCCGGGGGGATTTCCCGTTCGGCCAATTGAAGATTGGCGACGCTGGCCATGGCAAGACTCTTGGCGGATTGTCCGGTCCGCCATAGTCCTGCATCTGCAAAAAGTTTGAAGACTTCGAGACCGGAGCCGACCAGGTCGAAGGAGGCATCGAGCGACACGTCCATGCCAGCCTGGCCCAGTTCGAACTGGACGAGTTGCAATCCGATGGCGCGTTGCGCGAGGGAGACCAGATGCAGTGTGCGCACCCTGGCCACGTGATCACCGGACACGAATTGGCGCCAGTCGGTGATCAGCACCCCCCGTCGCATATCCAGGGTGCGGTGGTACGAGATCAGGCGCTCATTATTCAACACCAGCGAAATGCCGTTCAAGCGTATGCGAACCCGAAGCCAGTCGGGTACCGGCATCAACGCCGGTACCGGCGGATCGATATCGGGGACGTCGAACAGTCCTGCAATGTAGGTGCGCGGCCAGGAGGCTGGCCTCAGTGTCTGTGCCAAGGTTACCAAAGTGGCGCCGCGACTGACTTCTCGCGCGCCTCGCACGCCAAGGAAGCCATTGCTGACGCTGAACCGTGCCTCAAGATCCCCTTCCCACTGCGGATGGACCCCCTCGGCCTCCAATAACCATCCGATGTCTTGGGTCGGTTCCAATGCGTCTTTCATCCGCCCGTCTCCGCCTGCTTTGGTTTCGCGCTACGCCAGAATCCGGAGTAGCGCTTCCATGTTCATTTCATCCAGTGTCGATACCACACGGTTGGCGCCGGCCGAGTAAAGCACGGCCTGGTTATCCCGGCGGGCGACACCCAGGGCGGCCATTCCGGCAGCCTTCGCGGCCAGAATGCCCGCTGGCGCGTCCTCGACCACGGCACAGCTTCGCGGAGAGAGGTTCATTTCACTTGCGGCTAAAAGAAACAGGTCCGGATCGGGCTTGCCTCGTTGCACGTCCCGGCCACACACATTGACGTCAAACAGGTCCAATAAGTTCTGCCTGGATGGCACGCGAATCTGTGCCATCATCCGGTTGGCATTTTTCGAGGCAGATGCCGCCGCAAGGCGTAAGCCGCAGGCTCGAACCGCCAGAATAAACCGGACGGCATCGGCAAAGACGCTGAAGCATCCGCCAGCAATCAGATCGGACAAAAGCTTCTGCTTTCGATCCGCGTAGGGTTCTACGTGGCGCTCCGGATTCGGCACATCCAACTGCTCCAGCACGGCCCGGGCTCCCGCAAGCCGTGGCTTTCCAGCCACATGGGTCTGGTAGATGGCTGTGGTCAGACTTTCCGGTGCCGCCAGGCCTACAAGTGCTTCACGCCAGGCGTGCTCATGCGGGGAGTCGAGGATCACGCCGTCGACGTCCATGATCACCGCGGCAATCAACCGTTTAGAACCGAGTGCCGCCATTTCCGCCTGAATGGTCCGCCCCATCTATAAATTTCCAAACGAAACCTACCCGGTTCTCAAAGCCCTGCCAACGGACAAGCGGAGTACGACCGTGGACCATCGCGTGGGCAGGATGGCTGCCTGATCTGCCAGACCCTGTCTACCCCGGCTGAATGACAATCAGCCGGTCGCCATTCGCAGCGTCATATACCCGCACCGCGCGTCAGTGGTCGTATTCGAAGCGCAGGGTGGTTTCGCCGGATTTTTCGCTTGAACGTACCCGGTCCGCCACCCGGCTGAGCATGAAGCCGGCGAGCCGAATGTGGCCGTCATCCTCGAGTATTTCGTCCTCGGTCGGGCGTACCGCCGATAGCACCGGGGGCGGGCCGCGATAGGACAGATCGACGACCAGCTTGAGCTCGTCGAAACGCACGCGGATCTGGATCGGCGTCTCCGACGCGGCGATTTCCCGCACGGTTTCTGCCGCCTGGCTCATGGCAAAGACCGCGCGCTGCATGACCTCGCGTCTCGCCCCCCAGGTCGCCCCCAGGTTCAGCAGGAAGGTTTCAACCTCCTCCAGCGCCGCATCTGGGGTTAGCACGAGGGATTCGATGCGGTTGACGCCGATGCGGAACAGCACGCTCAGCCCGAGTGCCACGAGGGTGCCCAGCAGCAGGGGGGAGGATGCCAGCGGCAGCCAGAGATCCGGCAGCTGGCGGAACAATTCCGGATAGACCACGGTCGCCAGACCGATGCAGCAGGCGAAGCCGACCGTCATGCTGCGGCGAGAATCCAGCATGTGGGCGGCGACGATCTGGATGCCGTTGATCAGGACGAAGGTGCCGGAGAATAGCAGCACGGCGCCGATGACGGGCAGGGGGGTGTTTACGAACAGCAACGAGAGTTTCGGCGAGCAGGCTAGCACCAGCATGATCGCGCTGACCGCATAGGCCACGCGCCGGCTGGTGACGCCGGTGGCGGCGGACAGGCTTATGCCGGTGCTGGATGCTCCGATCGGCATCGAGCCGAGCAGGCCGCTGATCACCGTGGACAGGCCATCGGCAAAAACACCACCTTCGACGGAGGCCTGCTCCGGACGGACCCAGTCGGGGTCGTTGACCTTCTGGGCCGTGATCAGCGTTGCCATGATCGTGACCATGCTGGCAATTGAGGCCATGGCGAACGGCAGGATCAACCCGCGATCCATGCGCCATCCCGTACGGCCCAGGGAAGGGGCGTCGAACCATTCCGCGGAGTGCATTCGCGCCGGCATGTCGGACGGCAGGAAGCCCATTGCCGCGGCGGCCAGATAGCCGGCGACCACGCCAATGACCGCGCAGAACAGCACGGCCCTGCCCCGGCCCCAGCCCTTCAGCAGGATGATGATCCCAAGCGTCAGCGCGGCGATGTCCAGCCGGCTCGCATCCGCGCTGCCATCCGCGGCCGGGCTGATGCAGAAGCGCAGGCCGATGAAACCGGTGCTGAGACCGAGCAGCATCACCACCACGCCGCCGAGTTCGGCGGGCAGGATCCCGCGCAGGCGATGCAGCAATCGGGAAAATACCATCAGCATGACGCCTGACATGATCGCCATGCCGCAGACCATCGCCATGCCGCCGGCATGTGCGGCGAGAAGGGCCGGGGACACGAACACCGCTGACATCGATGCAGGCGCAAGGAAGCCGGAGCCGATCCGAAAGCGTCCACCCAGGCGTTGCACCTGCAGGATCGTGCCGATACCCAGGGCGAGAAAGCTCGCCCGCAGCAAATCCCCGAGAGCATCGGCGGACAGGCCCGCCTCTTCCCCGACGAGCAGGACATTCAGTGCCTGGAGGGCGAGAACGGCGACGAGCTGAACTGCGGATGCCAGAACGACCAAACCCGGCGGGCGGTCGTCCAGCCCGTAGATCAGACCCGTGGCGTTTTCCGCCGGCCGACGGCCGGAGCCGGGAGCGCCGTTTATCGGCATCGGCTAATCGTCGTGGAGATCTCTATCGCCGGCCAGGATCCTATCGCCGCATCATCGCTGCCCGCCGTGCATCATCGGCGGATGGCCGCGGCAGGCCGAGGTTTTCCCGAAGCGTCATGCCGGCATAGTCCTTGTGATACACGCCCCGGCGCTGCAATTCCGGCACTACCAGTCGGGCAAAGTCTTCATAGGCGCCGGGCATGTGGGTGGCGGCGAGCACGAAGCCGTCGCAGGCGCCGTTGAACCATTCCTCCATTTCGTCGGCGATCATCTTCGGCGTTCCGGCGAAGACGTGATGTTCCTTGATCGTGCCGCGGCCGGAGAAATGCACGAAATCCGCCACGGTCGGGTTGCGCTTGCCGCTGGTCTCGATCACGCGGTCGCGGAAGCCCTGGAACGACAGGCCGGCGAGTTCCTCGTCGCTGAACGGCTCGTCCATCGCCTTTTTGGCGAAATCGTAGTTCAGCACCTCCGACAGCAGGATCAGCCCGTCGATCGGCCTGGCGGTGCTTTCGATGATCGCCTTCTTCTCGGCGGCGGCATCTGCGCTTTCGGCCACGCAGAAATAGCAGGCCGGGGCCACGAAGACCTGGTTCGGATCGCGCCCGGTGGCGGCCACGGCCCGCTTGAAGTCGGCATATTGCTGCCGGCCGGCTTCGAGCGTGTGGTAGACGACGAAGATCACCTCGCCCCATTGCGCCGCGAAGGTCCGGCCGCGGCCGCTCTGGCCGGCCTGCATCAGCACCGGATGGCCCTGCGGCGAGCGTGGCACGGTGAACGGGCCGCGCGAGTTAAAATACTTGCCGTGATGGTCGAGCCGGCGGACCTTGGTGGAGTCGGCGAATCGGTCGTTTTCCTTGTCGAGGATCAGCGCGTCCTCGGCCCAGGTGCCCCAATGGCCGAGGACCACCTGCATGAACTCGTCGGCGCGGTCGTAGCGCGCGTCGTGTTCCATGTGATCGGTGGCGCCGAAATTCAGTGCTTCGGAATTGTTCAGCGAGGTGACGACGTTCCAGGCGGAACGGCCGCGGGTCATCAGGTCGAGCGTGGCGAAGGTGCGGGCCACGTGGAACGGCTCGTAATAGGTGGTGGAATAGGTGGCGCCGAGGCCGAGGCGGCTGGTGGCCATGCCCATGGCGGTAACGATGGAGATCAGGTCCATCTTCACCGCGCGCACGCCGTGGGAGACGGTTTCCGCGTGGTCATTGCCGTAAAGGTCGGGGATCGCCAGGCGGTCGTCGAAGAAGGCCATGTGGAACTTGCCGGCTTCCAGCGTGCGGCCGATGCGCTGGTAGTAGTCGGGCGTAAGGAAATCCGACATCGAGGACGGGTAGCGCCAGGACCCCGGCAGGTTCGAGCAGTTCTGCGCCTGCAGGAAGGCGATCATGGTCATCTGGCGGGGCTGGGCGGCGGTCATGATAGGTTTCCTGATTTTTCTGGACGTATAGAAGCGGAAAGTGGGCCTAGCTGGCCAGGTCGCGCATGACCCGGGCGAGGTCGGATTTGCCCTCGAAGCCGATGCCGGGCAGTTCCGGCATCGTGATGATGCCGTTCTCCACCCGCACGCCGTCGGGAAAGCCGCCATAGGGCTGGAACAGGTCGGGGTAGCTCTCGTTGCCACCGAGGCCGAGGCCGGCGGCGATGTTGAGCGACATCTGGTGCCCGCCATGCGGAATACAGCGCGACGGCGACCAGCCGGCTTCGTGCAGCACCTCCAGGGTGCGCTGATATTCGCACAGTCCGTAGGACAGGGCGCAGTCGAACTGCAGCCAGTCACGATCCGGGCGCATGCCGCCGTAGCGCAGAAGGTTGCGGGCATCCTGGTGGCTGAACAGGTTTTCTCCGGTGGCCATCGGGCCGGGATAGAAGGCGGCGAGGGCGGCCTGGAGCTGATAGTCCAGGGGATCACCGGCCTCCTCGTACCAGAACAGCGGATACTCGCGCAGCATCTTGGCGTAGGCGACGGCCTGCTCCAGTCCGAATCGGCCATTGGCGTCCACCGCCAGGCGGGCCTGGCCATCGATTTCGGTCAGCACGGCCTCGATCCGCCGCCGGTCGTCCTCGATCGGCTCGCCGCCTATCTTCATCTTCACCACATTGTAGCCGCGGTCGAGATAGGCGCGCATCTCCCCGCGCAGCGCGGACAGGTCCTTGCCGGGGTAGTAGTAGCCGCCGGCGGCGTAGACGAAGACGCGCGGGTCGGCCTCCCGTGCGTGCCTTTCCGCCAGCAGGCGGAACAGCGGCTTGCCGGCGATCTTCGCCACCGCGTCCCATACCGCCATGTCCAGCGTGCCGACGGCGACGGAACGCTCGCCATGGCCGCCGGGCTTTTCGTTCTGCATCAGGCAGGCCCAGACGCGGTCCGGATCCAGGTTGTTGCCGGTCGTGTCGAGCAGGGACGCGGGATCGGCTTCCAGCAGCCGGGGAGCGAATCGCTCGCGGATCAGTCCACCCTGGCCATAGCGGCCGTTGCTGTTGAAACCGTAGCCGACAACGCGCTTGCCGTCCCGCACCACATCGGTGACCACCGCGACCAGGCTGGTCGTCATTTTCGAAAAATCGATATAGGCGTTGCGGATCGGCGAGGCGATCGGCTTGGTGGCTTCGCGGACGTCGAGGATTCGCACGGACATGCGGCAGAGTTTCCCGGTCTAAGGATCGGGCGAGTCTACCGGAGATTATTGCTGCCGACGATGCCCTGCGGTGGACCGCCAGGCTCTGCGGTTATTCGCGCGGCCTTGGCCGGAAAAGACCGTCCGGCATAGGCCCGATCCAGCCCAGGCAAAGAAAAAGCGGCACCCTTGCGGGTGTCGCTTTGCAGCAACGAGGTTGGATAGGCTCAGCGGCGGCGACGGATGCAGGCGAGAGCGACAATGCCCAGGCCGAGGATGCCGAGGCTGATCGACGCGGGTTCAGGGATCGGAGCCGGAGGAATCGCAAATGCAGCAGAATTCATCGCGAAGGCAACGAAGCCAGCGAAAATAGATGTCAGGAGGCTAATGCGCATTTTTTAATTCCAATCACTACTGGGAGAAAAATCTTAGACGTGAGCGGGGCCCCCGGTCATGTGATTAATAATATCACAATCAAATTCCCGTGAGGCAAGAGAAAAATCGCCCAATTCGTATAAAAAATAGGATGGTCCTCGATTTGTCACGTCATGTTGTCCGGCGGGCGGCAATGCGCGTGGCTGGATTGGGTGACGCAGTCGATTGCCACCTAAAGTTGGTCGGTCCAACTCTGCACCAGCAGGCTGGACACGGCGACAACCACCCAGCAGGCGAGTCCCAGCAACAGCGGCTTGATGCCGGCGCCGGCGAAGGCGCGCCAATGGCCCTGCAGGCCCACCGCTGCCAGCGCCACCACCATCACGAAGCGGGCAACGGTCTGGATCTGTGGCGCAAGGCCGCCGAGCAGGCCCAAGGTATTGACCAGCGAGGCGGCCACGAACCACAGGATGAACCACGGCACGGCCTTCTTGATCCGGGCGCCCAGGCTGCTGGCGCCGGCGATCGCCTCCGAGCGATCCAGGAACGGCATCGCCAGGCCGACGACCAGCAACAGGGGTATAATCAGCGTGGTGCGCGTCAGCTTGACGATGGTCGCATAGGCACCGGCCGCCTGGCTGAACGCGAACCCGGCGGCGACCACGGCGGAAGTGTCGTTCACCGCGGTGCCGGCCCACAGGCCGAAACCATCATCGGTCATGTGCAGCATGTGCCCGAAGCCGGGGAAGATGATCACCGCCAGCATGTTGAACAGGAAGATGACCGAGATCGAATAGGCGATCTCCTCCGGTTTGGCACGGATCACCGGGGCCAGCGCCGCGATCGCCGAGCCGCCGCAGATCACCGTGCCCATGCCGATCAGCAGGCGCATGCGCCATTCCACGCCCATGACCAAGCCGAGGAGCAGCGCCACGACGAAACCCAGCCCGATCGTTACCGCCAGAAGGGACAGTGACGAAAGGCCGGTATGCGCGACGTCCTTGAGGTTCAGCGTGGCGCCCAGCAGGATGATGCCAGCCCGCAGCGCCGTGCCGCTGATCTCCTTGACCTGCAGCTTGCTGGAGAGCTTCGTTCCGCCCGACAGGTTGGTGATGGCAACGCCGATCGCAATGGCGAAGATCGGTGCGCCGATCAGCGGGAAAAAGCCCGCGGCGAGATAGGCCACCACGGCGATCGCCAAGCAGGCCGCAAGGCCGGGGGCCAGCAACTGCAAGTGATCCAGCGCCAAGGCGGATTTTGCCTTTCCGGCGGCTTGCACGTTCTGGCTCATTGTACGACGTCCCTCGGAAATCCAGATAAGGCGCTAAACGTGACACGCGGACTAGCCGGCGGCAAGAAATCGCTCCGGTCAATGGGATAAATTGCGCGTCGAACGCGCAATCGGTAGAAAATTCAATTATCATCGCCTGCGTGGACGACGCTCTGATGTTCAGGGCCGTCATGCAGGCGAACCATCGAGCCACCCCGGGAGACCACCGATGACCGACACCCGCGCCAACCCGCCCCGCTTCTCTCTCACGCGTCGGCGTGCGCTATCGGCCGGGGTTGCCGGCGGGATCGCCACCCTGGCCTTGCCCGGAATTCTTCGAGCCCAGCCCGCGCCCGTGAAGCTGGGGCTGATCCACCCGGTAACCGGCGCGCTGGCCTTTTCCGGCTCGCAATGCCGCAAGGGCGGGCAGACCGCGATCGACGACATCAATGCCGCCGGCGGCATCAAGTCGATGGGCGGCGCCAAGATCGAGCCGATCTACGGCGACGCGCAGGGTCGCGCCGAGATCGCCTCCGGCCTGGTGGATCAGATGGCGGAGGCGGGCGTGTCCGGCTTCACAGGCTGCTTCTCCAGCACCCTCGGTCTGGCGGCGACCCAGACCGCGGCCAAATACAACCTGCCCTTCTCGATCGACAGCGGAATCACCGACAGCCTGACGACGCGCGGGCTGAAGAACGTGTTCCGGATGTTCCCGAACGCGTCCTCGGCCACCAATGACGGGTTGGCGACGTTGGAGGCGATCAACAAGGCGGCGGGATCGCCGGCCAAGACCGTGATCATCGTGCACGAGGACAGCGATTTCGGCACCGGGGCGGCCAAGCTGCTGAACGCCAAGCTGCCCGGAATCGGGCTCACCGTTCTGTCCACGATTCCGCACGCCACGCCGACGCGCGATTTCACCAACATCGCGCTGCGCATCAAGGCGGAAAAGCCGGACATCGTGATGATGTCGAACTATCAGAACGAATACGTGCTGCTGGCGCGCACCCTGGTGCAGCAGCGCGTCGATCTGGTGGCGATGTATTCGCTGCTGGGCGGCGGCTTCAACCTGAAATTCGCCAAGGAAGCGCCGACCGTCGCCGAGGGCATGATGGACTTCAACCAATGGTACAATCCGCGCAATCCGGCCGCCCTGGCCTACCGCAAGCGGATGGAGGACAGCGGCGCCACCTTCACCTGGGAATTGCTGCTGGGCTATTTCGCGGTCAAGTTCCTCGCCGATGGCTGGGAACGGGCGGGCAGCACCGACAAGGACAAGACCATCGCGGCGCTGGCGGCGAGCACTTACAGCGATCACTTCATGCCCTATGGCCCGACCAAGATGGTCGATGGCCAGAACATCAACGCCCACTGCGTCGCGCTGCAGATGCTGGGCGGGGACATGAAGGTGATCTGGCCGGAACAGTTCGCCGACGCCAAGCCGGTCTATCCGCGCCCGAAGGCCTGATCCGGACCGGCTGAACCGGGTTTGCCGCCGCTCGAGATCATTCTGCCCGCGCTGGTGAACGGCGTGTTGACCGGCGGCGTCTATGCGCTGATCGCGCTGGGCCTGACGCTGATCTATGGCGTGCTGCACATCGTCAACTTCGCGCATGGCAGCCTGCTGATGCTGGCGATGTACGGCGCCTGGCTGCTGGTCGCGCATTTCGGCATCGATCCCTATCTGGCGGTGCCGATCCTGGCGGCGGTGATGTTCGTGCTGGGCTGGGGGCTTTATGCCGGCGTGATCGGCCGCATCTCCCGCGGCGAGGACCGCGCCATCCTGCTGGCGACCTTGGGCATCGCCATCGTGCTGGACAACCTGGCGCTGGTGATCTTCACCGGCGACACCCGCAATATCGAGACCGATTACTCCTTCGCGATGATCGAGATGGGGCCGCTGCTGATTTCCGTGCCGCGGGTCATTTCGTTCGGGGTGGCGCTGGCATGTGCGGCCTTGCTCTGGGCGTTCATGACGCGCACCGATACCGGGCGGGCGATCCGCGCGGTGGCACGCGAACGCGATGGCGCGCGCCTGGTCGGCATCCGGCCCGAGCGGATATTTGCGCTGGCATACGGCATCGGCGTGGCCTGCCTGGGCGTGTCGGCGTGCCTGCTGCTGCCGACCTTCTATGTCTCGCCGCAGGTCGGCAATGTTTTTGTCCTCGTATCCTTCACCATCGTCGTGCTCGGCGGCATGGGCAGCTTTCCCGGAGCCGTGCTGGGTGGGCTGATCATCGGCGTCACCGAAAGCCTGGGTGGGCTGTTTCTGGGCGAATCGCTCGGGCCGATCGGCATATCCCTGGTGTTCATCGCGGTGCTGCTGCTGCGGCCCACCGGCCTGTTCGGAGCGGCTCGTTGAAGCGGGCGATACCCGTGCTGATCGTGCTGCTGGCATTGGCGCCGTTGGCGCTGCCGTCGCAGTTCCTGGTCAATCTGGCGATGCTGACGGCATTTTCGGCGCTGATCGGCCAGGGCTGGAACATCTCCGGCGGCTTCGCCGGGCTGACCAGCTTCGGCCACGCCGTGTTCTTCGGCATCGGCGCCTATGCGGCCGCGATCCTGCAGACGCGCTGGGGGATCAATCCATGGTTCGGGCTGCCGGTCTCGGCCGTGCTGGGCGCGGCCGCCGGCGCTGCGATCGGATGGGCGTCGTTTCGCGCCGGGCTGCGCGGCAGTTACTTCGCCCTGGTCACCCTGGCGTTTTCCGAGGTGTTCCGTATCGCCGCCAACTCGGCCGGCATCACCCGTGGCGGCCTCGGCATCCTCATTCCGTTGCGTCCCGGCTTCACGAATTTTCAGTTCAGTGACCGGCGCGCGAGCTATCTGGTGGCATTGGCGCTGCTGTCGGTTGCCATGGCGGTGGCATTCTGGCTGCGCCGGTCGCGCTTCGGCGCCAGGCTGGTGGCCCTGCGGGAGAACGAGGACGCGGCCGCCGCGCTGGGGATCAACCTGGTGCGGACCAAGACCCAGGCGCTGGCGTTGTCCGGCGCGATCACCGCCACCGGCGGCGTGCTGTACGCGCAGACCTTTCTGTATGTCGATCCGTCCATCGCCTTCGGTGTCGAGCGCAGCGTGGAAATGCTGCTGGTCGTGATGATCGGCGGCGCCGGCACCGTCTGGGGGCCGGTACTGGGCGCGGTCGCGCTGCACCTGATC
>CAINEA010000469.1 GCA_903847525.1 uncultured Acetobacteraceae bacterium
CTGCAGGAAACATTTGAGCCCGACCGATGCATCGACGACGAGAACCACGATCAGGGGTCGTCGCCCGCTTCTGTCAACGTTTGCATCCTGCCAGCCCAGGGCAATCGGGTGAAGAAGTACGTGACAAACCGTGAAAGTGCTGAATCCATACGGTCCCTCGATTCGAATAACGGGGTGCACCGATGGACGCGACGACAGAGGACGATGGCAGCCTATTCGAGGCAACAGTCTTTCTGAGCCATTTCAAAGACCTGCCGGACAGCCGTCAGCCCGGCAAGGTGATTTACCCTCTCGATGAGGTTCTGCTGCTGGTGCTGCTCGCCACCCTTGCGGGAGCGGAGGCGTTTACTGACATAGCCCGGTTTGGCGAGAAGAAACTCGCCCTGCTACGCCGGTTCCGCCCATTCCGAGACGGCACGCCGCCGCACGATCGGATCGGCGATATCTTCGCGAGCCTCGAAGCCGAACCGTTTCAGCGCTGCTTCGTCGCCTGGATGGCCGCGGTAACCGGCATTCCCGCCGGCGTGATCGCGATTGATGGCAAGACGGTGCGCCGGTCGGGCCGCAAGCGGGATGACCAGGTGCCGATCCACATGGTCTCTGCTTTTGCCGCCCGCCAACGCCTTGTGCTCGGGCAGGTCAAGGTGGCGGAAAAGTCCAACGAGATCACGGCAATTCCTAAGTTAATCAGTATGTTAGCCATCGATGGCGCGATCGTGACCATCGACGCGATGGGGTGCCAACGCGATATCGCGCAAAAGATCCTGGATAAGAAAGCCGACTACGTCCTGGCCCTGAAGGGCAACCAGGGATCTCTGCGCGCCGACGTTGAATTGTTCGCCACCGAACAGAAGGCTCGGTCGTTCGCCGATACCACCATCACCCGCGACACCACGGTCGACGGCGATCACGGCCGTATCGAAACCCGCACAACGACGGTCATTCACGATGTCGCATGGATACAGGAGCGGCATGACTGGCCGGGCCTGGAAGCTGTGGTCATGGTTGAGAGCCGCCGTGAGATCAATGAAAAGATCGAGTCCGAGACACGGTTCTATCTTACATCGCTGGTCATGGTCGCGGCCCTGATGGGACCGGTCGTCCGCAGTCACTGGGCTGTAGAGAACAGCCTGCATTGGGTGATGGACATGGTGTTCCGCGACGATGAGTGCCGGGTGCGGACCGAACACGCGCCTGCCAATTTCACAACCATCAAGCATATGGCGCACAACCTTCTGCGAACGGCCAACAGCAAGGACTCGCTACGCCTGCGGCGGAAAGTGGCTGCGTGGGACGATGACTTCCTCGCAGCCCTCATCAAGAGGTGAAATCTTCACCCGATTCCCCTGCCCCTCCCCGCCCCAAATGGCTGCAATCCGGCCATGCGCCCAAGCGCCCTATGCCCAACATTAACGATGAGCCGCCAGAAACGAGGTCACCTGCCGCAGCGCATCTTCCCTTGCCGCCGCATTTGTCCCGGCATGCGCCACGCCGCCGGGAGCCCATGGCAGCCCGCCATGCGTGCGGACCGGTAAGCCAGGCGCATCGAAATCATGCCACGAATCGGGGTAGCCGATCAGCCGGATTCTGCCGGCCCACCGTCCGGCTAAATCCCGGCACGGTCCGATCGGCGTCCAGTCGTCGCGTTCCCCGACCAGGATCAGCATCGGCGCCGATGGCTCGTACTCCGGCAAACGCGATATCCCCGTGCAGCCCGGATAGAAGGCCACGAAGGCGGTGAACAGCCCGTGCGGCTGATCCGCCGCCCGCCCGGCCGCGGCCAGCACGGTGGCGCCGCCATTGGACCAGCCGACCAGCGCGATGCCGCCGTCCTTCACATCTGGCCGGCTCGCGAGCCATTCGGCGGCGGCGAACGCATCCAGCCGGCGCAGCCCGTCCGATTTGGCGACCCGTGTCTTGATCGTGCATTGCGGGCCGAGCCCGCGCGAGCCGAAGCTGTCCGGAAACAGCACGACATGCCCCTGTGCCGCGAACAATTCCGCCCATTGTCGGTCGCGTGCGGGAAACGGCCCGCCGCAGCCATGCAAGGCAACGATCGCCGGTGGCCTGGCCGGACCGTCCGGCAGCACCAGCGTCCCGCGCAGCACAATGCCGCCGGGACCGGGAAAATGCACCACCTCCGCCCTTACCCGAACGGCAGCGAGCGAAAAACAGGCGGCGGCGAACAGCAGGAACTTGCGCATACCCAGAAACCTAGACACCACGGACTGGTTTGCAACGCGCATCCGCGCGTCCTATGGACCTGAAAACGACTTCAACCGGAGACGCAGACCATGACCGTCGGCCGCTACCCCAATACCCGCATGCGCCGCAACCGCACGGACGCCTGGACGCGTCGGCTGGTCGCAGAGAACAAGCTGTCGGTGGACGATCTGATCTGGCCGATCTTCATCATCGAGGGCCACAACACCACGACCGAGGTCGCCTCCATGCCCGGTGTGGTCCGCGTCACGCTGGACCTGGTCGAGAAACACGTCGAGGAGGCGGTGAAGCTCGGCATTCCCGCCATCGCGCTGTTCCCCGCGACGCCGATGGAAAAGAAGGATGCCGAGGGCACCGAGGCGACAAACGCCAACAACCTGATCTGTTCGGCCTCGCGCATCCTAAAGAAATCCTTCCCCGATGTGGGCCTCGTCGGCGACGTCGCGCTCGATCCGTATACCGACCACGGCCATGACGGGGTGATCCGCGACGGCTACGTGGCCAATGACGTGACGCTGAAGATCCTGCGCCAGCAGGCGCTGATCCAGGCCGAAGCCGGCATCGACATCATTGCCCCATCAGACATGATGGACGGCCGCGTCGGCGTTATTCGCGAGGCGCTGGACGAGCAGGGCCTGATCCACACCCGCATCATGAGCTACGCGGCGAAATACGCCTCGGCGTTCTACGCCCCGTTCCGTGAGGCGCTGGGCTCGGGCAGTTCGCTGAAGGGGGACAAGAAGACCTACCAGATGGACCCCGCCAACACCGACGAGGCGCTGCGCGAGGTCGAGCTCGACCTGCTGGAGGGCGCGGACATGGTGATGGTGAAGCCAGGCCTCCCCTATCTCGATATCGTACGGCGCGTGAAGGATGCGTTCGGCGTGCCGACCTACGCCTATCAGGTGAGCGGCGAGTACGCGATGCTGAAGGGCGCCTGCGAGCGCGGCTGGCTCGACTGGGACAAGGTGCTGATCGAGACGCTGACCGGCTTCAAGCGTGCGGGCTGCGACGGCATCCTGACCTACGGCGCCGTCGACGCGGCGCGCCTCCTCGCCAAGAAATGATCGAGAGGCCTTCGGCGCGACTGATCCTGCTCGACGGACAGGACCGGATCTTCCTGTTCAAGGTTCACCAGCCGGCC
>CAINEA010000470.1 GCA_903847525.1 uncultured Acetobacteraceae bacterium
CGCAAAATGGTGGACCGCTCGATGCCGATGTATCGGTCCGCTGCGTCGCCGGGGCGCCGGATCAACCCGTATGGACGGTACTGATGTCCGGTAGTCTCCCCGCCGCGCCGCCCGGCACGCCCGGTTTCCCAGGTAATCCGAACGAAATACGGCTGGATGGCTTCGAGACGCTGAATACCAAGGCGTCGCGGCCCGCCATTGAAGACAACCAGATGTTCATTTGCGACGGCTTCATGCCGTTCGGGAAGAACAACCTCCGCACGCTCTACGGGCCGGGACCGGTGCTTTACACAGCGCCGGTCGGGCTGACGATCGTGCTGCACTGGTTCGGCAATGTGGGCGCGACGCCCTATTGCTTTGTGTTCCTGTCGGATGGCTCCGTGGTCCAGGTCAACACTGAGACCGCGGTTGCTTTGACAATTGCCCCGGCCGGCATAATCCTGAACCCCTCGCCGGTCAACGTCGGCATTTCGCAGTGGGGCAGCAAAAACATCATTATCGTCGCCAAGCAGACGAACGGCTATTTCCTTTGGGACGAGAACGGACTGTTGCACACCGCGGGCAATCTGAGCCCGGACGTGACGATCAATAGCGGCGGCTTCGGCTATACCAGCGTGCCGACCGTCACCGCCGTTGGCGGCACGGGGTCTGGCGCGACCTTCACCGTGACGGTCAAGGACGGCGCGGTCAGCGACATTGTCATCACCAACCCCGGCACCGGCTACTCCTATTACGACGTGGTGTATCTGGCGTTCACGGGTGGCGGCGGGAACACGACCGCGCAGGCGCACGCCACGCTCAACCCAGACGGCTCGATCGCCACGCTTGTTATCGGCAATGGCGGCACCGGCTACACCTCGACGGTGCAGGTGTCGATCCAGGGTGGCGGCGGGACGGGCGCCACGGCAACCGCCACGCAGACCGCCGGCGTGGTCGGTACGATCACTCTGGTCAAGCCGGGCGAAAGCTACCAGTCGCCGCCGACCATCATCATCACCGATGCGCTCAATTCCGTGGCGCAGGCGACCGTCTCGATCATGCCGTTCGGCGTCTCGGGGACGGCGGTCGAGACCTACCGCAACTCCGTGTGGGTGGCGAACGGGTCGAATATCCTGTTCACCGCGCCGGGTTCATCCTCCGACTTCGGCCCGACTTATGGCGGCGGTGCGTTCCCCTCCTATGACTCCTTCCTCAAGATCGGCTTCACGGCGCTGCGGCAGTCCAACGGCTTTCTCTATACGCTGGCGGATAGCTCGCTCAATGCGATCTCGGGCGTGCAGACGAGCGGCACGCCGCCGATCACCACGTTCAGCAACCAGAACGTGGACCCCCAGATCGGCACGTCCTGGCCCGGCAGCGTGCAGGTGTTCTCGCGCAATATAGTCTTCGCCAATTCCTTCGGCGTCCATGTATCCTACGGCGGCGCCGTGACTAAGGTTTCCGGGCCGCTCGATGGGATATACACGACCGTCCCTAATTTCGCCGGGCTCAGTCCGTCCTCGGCGGTCGCAGTCATCTTCGGCATCCACGTTTATATGCTGCTGCTCCCGATCATCGACCAGGTGACACAGCAGCAGACGAATAAGCTGGTGATGTGGGACGGCAAACGGTGGTGGACCTCGGGCCAGGAGATGAACCTGACGTGGATTGCCGCCCAGGAGATCAACTCGGTGCTGACCGCGTGGGGCAGCGACGGGCAGGTGATCCGGCCGCTGTTCCAGAATCCCTCCGAGACGCTGGTCAAAACAGTGCAGTCCAAGCTGTTCGATCCGCCCGGCTACTATTTCGTCAAGATGACCAACCGGGTCGCCTCGCTGGTCAACTACAATACCGTTTCGACCATCCCGCTGCTGGTCGCGGTCGATGATGGGGTGGACAATACGAGCGCGTCGTTCACGCCGATCTTCCCGACGCTGACGTGGACGAACGACAGCGGCGACGCGCTGCTGTGGATCAACAGTGTGTTCGCCCCGATCACTTGGGGTCGCACCGGCATTGCGGTTGACATCTTTGCCGCCACGCAGTCCGGCAACCTGCTGGGACTGACAGTGCAGACCGAGGCGGCGGATATGACCGTCATCTCCGTGACCGCCGTTATCCAGAACTACCAAACTCGGATCTGAGGAACACCATGGCCCTCCCTACCCTCTTCGCCAATCTCTCGGTCGGCACCGGGGCGGAACTCGACGCCAATTTCGCTGCGGTCGGTGCGATCGGGGTCATCCCCTGCGCGGCGGCCGGCACGAACGCGATCACCTTGACGCCGGCGGCGAACACCCCGACCGTCTCGGCCTATGCCAATTACGCGATCTTCTCTTTCATTGCGGCGGGGACCAATACGACGGTCGCTACTGCCCGCGTGGGGTCGCTCGCGGCGCTCCCGATCTACAAAGACACGCTCTCCGGCCCCCTCGTGTTGTCCGGCGGCGAGATCGTGGCAGGGAATGCCGTGTCGCTGACGTATGACTCGGCGCTGGCAGGGTTCCATGTGCGCGCGGTCGTCGCGGCGACACAGGTGTTCATCAGTGGCACTCCGACTGCCGGCCAGATTGCCGCCTGGGCCAACGCCAACACCGTGCAAGGCCAGGCCACGACGGGTACCGGCAACGTGGTGCTGGCGACCGGGGCGACGCTCGCGCCGGCTACTCTGCTTGGTACCGGGTCGTACACGGTCGCCACGCTGCCGACGCCAGCGGCAGGGATCAAAGGCCAGCGAACCTTCGTGACGGACGCGACACTCGCCAGCTACGCAGTCGGGATTGCCGCGGCAGCGACCGGAGGCGGGTCGCATTTCCTGCCGGTCTTCTGCGACGGGACGGCGTGGTATTACGGATGATCGCAACGCTGTTCAACATTTTCAACGACGCGCAGGGTCTCAACCAGTTCAGCTTTGCGAATGCGGACGAACACCTCCGCATCAACGAAGCGATTGTGGCGCGCAACGGTCCGGCGCTCTCGTACTACGTGCTCGACCCGATTCCGACGGGCCCGGACGCCAAAACGTGGCTGCGGACGCACCAGGATATTCACAACCAGATGAACGCGGTCTTAGGGCTTGCGGGAAATGATCTGAGCGAGGTAGATTTCAACGACCCGGATCAGGTGGCGTCCTGGATTTGGCTGCACGCTCAAGAGCACGTCGCCGCCAGTGACAAATTGAGGCTCCCATGACCGCTGTCGCCGCCAAACGCCGCTTCGTCGAGCCGCCGCCCGCTCCGGCCGCTCCGGTCTTCGACACCACGCCCGTCTTCCATACCGTTCAGCGTGTCTCGGGCGGTCTGATCGACCAGTATGCGCCCTGGCTTACGCCGATGCTCCAGGAAGACTTCGGCAATCCGGCGCCCGGCACCGTGATGCGCTGGATGCGGATTTGGGCGATGGACAACCAGTTCAATTTCGCCGGCACCGAGCACGCGGTCGGCCTGGCTTGCGTCAATTACGCGCCGCTGACCGCCTTCCCCGTGGTCGATGAGGTGTTCCTCTACGTCCAAGGTGAAAGCGCCTACGAGGACGAAGGCGTTGAGATTTACCGCCATTTCCACCGGTGGGCGAAGATGAGCAACGCCACGCGGCTCAATTTCAATTACTCTCGCGGCGCCCCGAACGGCAAGATCATGCGCGAGTTCCCCGGTTTGACGAAGCGCCAGATATGGAGTCTGGACATCGAGTGATCGTTTTCGCCCGCGAACGCTTCCAGGACGTGCTGGCAGAGTTCGTGCCGCTCGCGCGGCGTGAATGGGAAGTTGCGACCGAAGACCCCCGCCTGTTCCCGTTTGACCCGAACTGGGAAGCGTATTGCATGATGGAAGACCGCGACGCGGTCCGACTCTACACGGCGCGGGAAGACGGCGCCATGGTCGGTCATCTCGGCTACACCGTTCACAGCAGCCTGCACTCGCGCCGCACCCGGACCGCGACTTCCGACGTGATGTGGCTGGAGCCAAAGGCGCGTCGCCCCGGTGTCGCCAACCGGATGCTCGCCTTCGCCGAGGAGCAGTTGAGGGCGGATGGCGTGCATGTCGTGCATACGCTGACCAACGACACCTTTCCGGCGCTCGCACGGTTGCTGACGTTCCGCAAGCACCGCCCGATCGCGCAAATTTTCTCAACGGTGCTGCAACATGCCTGACGCTGGAATCGGCGAAACCCTGGCCCTCCTGGCCGCCGGCGACGCGGGCTTCGGTACCGCTGCGGCGGCCGGTGCTGCCGGCCTGGGGGAACTCGGCGCAGTTGGTGCCGGCCTTGGCGGTCTCGGCCTCGGCGCGGACGCAATCGGTGGCCTCGGCCTTGGCGCTGATGTGCTGGGCGGCCTTGGCGCGGCGGGCGGAGCGGCCGATGCGCTCGGAACGCTCGGTGGCGCGGCGACGGCCGCTGCTCCGGGTGCTGGCGCGGCAGGCGGGCTCGCCTCAGCGGCGAGCGCGGGGCTTCCTGGGCTGACGGCAGCAGCGGGCGGCCTTCCTGTTGACTTGACGGCGGCGACTCTTGGCGCAACGGGCGTCCCCGAGGGGGCGGCCGGACTGAGCGCGGTTGCGGGTGGCGCGGGACAGGCGGCGACGCCGTTCGCGCTTTCAGGTCCGGGAGCTGCGGGCGGCTTCGACTTCGCGGGTGCCATCCCTGGTGCGACGCAAGCGTCGGCGGACCTTGGCGTCGGTACACCAGCAGGGTTCAGCCCTGGCGGCGCGGCCAACCCAGAAATTGCCGGGCAGCTTGGTCAAGCAGGGACTGGGTCGCCGGGCATCGTCGCGGGCTCGCCAACGCAGATCACCGGGGCAAACAGCGGCGGCCTGTTCGGGTCGCTCAAAGGCGGCCTCTCCGATGTGGTCGATACGCTCGGTCTCAACGACCCCGGCACGCGGGCGCTGATGAGCGCGGGCGGCCTCGGGTTGCAGGCGCTCAGGAGCACCGGGTTGCCGCCGGGCGGCTCGCAACTCAAGGCGCTGGCAGATCAGTTCTCGACGCAGGGTGCGACGCTCACGACCGATGCGCTCGCCGGCAAATTGCCGCCTGGCGCGCAGGCGCAACTCTCGCAAGCCTCCGACGCGGCCAAAGCTAAGGTGCGCTCGCAATACGCCCAACTCGGCCTTAGCGGCTCGACCATGGAAGCGCAGGCGATGGCGCAGGCCGACCAGCAGATGGCGGCTCAGGGGTATTCGATGATGCAGCAGCTTCTCAGCACCGGGCTGAGCGAGGAGCAAGCGGCGGCGACGATGATGCAACAGCTGATGACCGCGCAGACCTCCCAGCAGACGGCGTTGACGGGCGCGCTCGGGCGGTTTGCGGGCGGTCTTGGCGGGAGCACGGGCACGACTAAGGACACGACGCCGTGAGCGACCCCAACGACCTCCTGAGTTCGCTCGGGCTCACTCCGCAGATCGCGGCGGGCACGCTCGGCCTCGGGCTGAGCGGAGCGCGCGGTATCGGCCAGCCACCAGGTTCCGCTGCGTTGCAGTCCATCGCGCAGCCGCTCGCCCAGCAGGGCCAGCAATTGAGGGCGCCTCTCACCAGCGGCGGCCCGTTGCCCCCTGGCGCGCAGGCGATCCAGCAGCAGGCCAAGGAAGCGGGCGAGGCGGCCGTGCGGTCGGGGTATTCACGCATGGGGCTCAGCGGCTCGACCATGGAGGCGCAAGCGATGCGCCAGGTCGAGCAGCAATCGGCAGCGGCTGGGTTCAAGATGACTGAGACGCTGTTCGCGGACGGGCTCAAGATGTCGGGTATGAGCGCCGGCATGTTCAGCCAGATCATGCAGGCCAACACCGCGCAGGACGAGGACTTTATGAAGGCGATCAGCTACTTCGCACAAGCAGCGGCGGGGGCGTGAGATGTCTGGCGCTATGACCGACATGACGCCGGCAATTGCCCGTGATGTGGCCGGGGCGACTCCCGACGCGGTAAAGCCGCCTACTGCGGTTGAGCCGCCCAAGCCGAAGCCCGCAGCCCCGGCAATGACCAAGGCTTTCTCCGCCGATGCGGCGGTGCAGGGCGCGGCGGCGCGGTACGAGGAGACGGCGGCGCAGCGCGAGGCGGCGCGCAAGTCTTTCGACGAGGCGCATCCAGCACCGCAGAAGCCCAACATGCAACCGTGGTCGCAGAAGTTGCCAGAGCACGATCCGGTGCGGGCGTTCGGTTCATGGGCGAGCGTGTTCGGTATTTTGGTCGGAGCGATGGCCCGCGCGCCGTTGGCTACGTCGCTGAATGCTTCGGCGTCGGCGATGGAAGCGATGCGCCGCGGCGATCTCGCCACCTACGAGGACGCCAAGAAGACCTGGAAAGATAATTCCGAGATGGCGGTCAAGAACGCCGAATGGGAGTGGAAGGCCTATCAGGACGCTTGGGGTAAATTCGACAAGAACTGGGGCGAGCGCGAGGCCGATGTGAAGACCGTCGCCTACCTCGCCAATAACGCCGCGATGCTCAAGATTAGCGGAGCGCAGGCGGCCGATTCGCACATTACCGCGCTCCAGCAGCAGACGATCAACAGCATGAAGATCGTCGAGGCGCAGGGCGAGCATTTCGCTGACATCGAGCGCGGCCACGCCCTCTACGAGCAGAAGCGCCAGCAGAATTCGGCTCTCCCCGCGTGGGGTGATCTGCCGCCGCAACAGCAGATGGCGATGACGGCGGAGGGCAAAGCCGCGCGAGAGGCGAAGGCCGCGCAGGATAAAGCGGCCGGATCTGCGCTCGGTCAGAGGAACGCCCTGGCGCAGCAGGCGGCAGTCGGCGAGTTCGAGAAGACGCGGGGCCGCCTCCCGGACCCGAGCAACCCCCGAGATGCGTCCGAACTTGCGTCGATGACGCTCAAACATCTGAGCGCCCGGACGCAGTCAACTACGGATCTCACTCCCGACG
>CAINEA010000471.1 GCA_903847525.1 uncultured Acetobacteraceae bacterium
CCTGTCGGGCCTGATGCTGGCGCGGATCGATCCCGGCCATCGCCCCCAGGCTGGCGCCATCATGCGTGAGCAATGCGCCAGCACGCTCACGTCCGCCATCCGCCATACCGCTCCGGTGGCCGCGTCATGACCGACGCCGAATTCGACCGGAAGGCCGACCATATCCGCGGCCAGCTTCGCCGCCTGACCGTGGCTGAGGCCCTGGCCGTGCTCGGCTACTGCACCGGCGAACAATGCGCCACCATCCCCTCCGCCCGCGCTGAACCCCTGCTGGTCGCCATGGTCGCCGGAATCCGTGGCGGCGCCGCCGAACTCCGCTTCCGCAGGGCCGGCATCCGGGAAGCCGCCGAATGAGCGCGGCAGTGGGGGGCATTTCCACTGAGCGTCTGACGTCGCTGGTACAGCGCGTGGAACGGTTGCATGCGGAACGGAAGGTGCTGGGCGACGACATCCGCGACATCTTCGCTGAGGCCAAGTCCGCCGGGTTCGATCCGAAGGCGCTGAAGGTGGTGATCGCTCGGCGGCGCATGGAAGAGGCCGATAAAAACGAACTTGATACGCTGGTGGAATTGTATACCCGCGCGCTTGCAGGTGCGTGAGGATGGCGTTCCTGGATCGCATCCCACCGATCAACGCCCAGGCCGAACAGGCGCTGCTCGGCGCACTGCTGACCAACAACCGCACCTATGACCACGTCGCCGAATTCCTCCGGCCGCACCATTTCGCGGATCCGGTACATGAGCGCATCTACGGCTCGATCGCGCGGCTGATCGATGGCAACCGGCTGGCCGATGCCGTGACCCTGGTGGCGGAATTCGACAATTCCGGGCTGCTGGAAGAACTGGGTGGCCGGCAGTATTTTGCCACCCTGCTCGGCGCGATGGTGTCGCCGCGCATGGCCGGCGAATATGGCCGCGCAGTGCATGATGCGTGGCTGCGCCGCGAACTGATCGATGCGGCGGAAACGCTTCTGGATGCCGCCTTTGCCCCCGGCGAGGCGACGGCCACCGAGATCCTGGAAGAGCACGAATCCTCCCTGCTGCGCATCGCCGAGGGCGCTGGCGATGTCACGCCGACCACGCCGGCCGGGGAAGCCGTCGGCCAGGCGCTGGCGATCACCCAGGCCGCGTCCAAGCGGGAAAGCCCACTGGCCGGCATCACCACCGGCTACGCGGCGCTGGACCGCATGACCGCTGGCCTGCAGCCGGGGAAGATGATGCTGCTCGGTGCGCGGCCCAGCATGGGCAAGACGGCGCTCGGTCTGGGCATCGCTACGCGCGTAGCCGCCGCCGGGCATCGGGTGCTGTTCTGGTCCGGCGAAATGGCTGCCGACCAGCTCGGCGCGCGCATGGCCGCCGCACATGCCAACCTATCCACCGTGTCTGTCTTCACCGGCCGTGGCTACGATACGCCGGACGATGCGGCGCGCGCCACGGCACGCCCCCTGGGCGAGAGGGAATGGGCGGCGCTGATGGCGTCGGAGCGGGCGGCACATATTCTACCGCTGGATATCGACAGCCGCCCTGGCATTAC
>CAINEA010000472.1 GCA_903847525.1 uncultured Acetobacteraceae bacterium
AGATCGAACGTTCCGACGCAAAATGTGTGAGACGGAGGGGCGGCGGCTGTGCTGGACGGCTCGCTTGGAAAACGGGCGGTTTCCTGGCGATCGCGGCCGATCGGCCGATCGCCCTCGGAATCCGCCAGAAAACCCGTTGCGATCATGTCGGGAGTCCGGCCGCGCGCATTTCATCCATGAGTTCCTGCGCGCGGCCTGCGTCCAGATCGCCCCGCAGCAGCCGGCGGATTTCAGCAGGCTTGGCATCGAACTGCTCGACCAGGCTGCGCAGGTCGTAGCCGTTGCGGGTCAGTTGCGGCTCCAACTCGTCGAGTTTGCTGGACAGGACCGCTTCGACGACGCCGGCAGTGATGGGCTTGGCGCCGATCTCGAACCCGGCCTCGAACGCGCGCACCAGGTGCTGGCCGATTTGCAGCGGCGTCTTCAACTTGGCGGCAAGCAGTGTCGCCGCCTCGTCGGTCAGCACGTCGTCGGGTGCCACACCTTCCTTGAGCGAGGCCTTCAGCACCCAGTCGATGTAGTCGCGTTGGCGGTCGCGCAGGCCGCCGAATTCGAACACCGTCGTGCGGTCGCCGATCTCCTCCATCTTGGGGCGGCGCAGGTCGTTCTTCAGCTTGGGATGTCCGACCAGCACGATGGACAACTGGCCGCCGCCCTCGGCCACCAGCTCGATGAGGCGCTTCAGGGCGGTCAACGTCTTCGGATGGAGGTCGTGCGCGTCATCGACAAACAGCGCCACAGGCTTCTTGGCCCGTCGGAACAGCTCCTGCAGATCGCGCTCCCGCCGTTCGGACTGGCTCGATATCTTGACCGTCTTCTCTGGGGTAAGATCGTAGAACAGTGCTGCTTCCAGCAACGGAAGGCTGATCTTCGCTTTGTCGATCGACAGCGAGCGCGAGACGATGACCCGCCCCTCGCGCTCGAGCTCAGCCCGCAGCCGGCGCGATAGGACGGTCTTGCCCGAGCCGATGACAGCGGTCAGCGCGATCAGCCGGCCACCCATGATCGCCGCCCGGATGTCGCGCGACACCTGGGCATGGTGCTCGGTCTCGAAGAAGCCGGCATCGACCGGCGGGCGCGCCAGGCCATAGAATCGCATGACCTCGGTCAGCATCAGCCAACACCTCCCCTGCGTCCTTGCGGAAAGCGGTCCCGTATGGCGGCGATGATTTCAGGACGCGCCAGAGTCCGGCTCAGCAACGCATCGATGAACGCTCTGTCGCTGTCTGGCAAGGTGGCCAGCGGCACCCTGATTGCTTCGGCGATCGCCCGCCGTGCCGCGATCGGGTTGGCGAAGACGAGTTCGTGGAACGGATCGGGGCCCTGGAACGGGCGCACGGGGATTGCGGCGGCATCGACATCTCGCCGTATGCTGGTCATGACCACGGCGTTCTCACCCGACAGCGCGGCGCGCGGCAGCGCGAGCTTGCCGGCGAGAACTGCCACCTGGTCGGCGCGGACCTCGTGGCGCGACTTGCGGTGCTTGCGGTAGCGATGCAGCGGGATCGGACCGCCGATCGGGCGGAACGGCCCGAGGCGCGCCTCGCAGTGCTCGACCCACAGCTCCTGGTCGAACAGCCCCCACCAGACCACGACCGTCTCGCCGGCGAGTTCGGCATCGACCTCGTAGGTCACACCCGCGACGGTCAGACGACAGTCGATGCCGACCAAGCGTCGCTCCGGCTCGCGCGCGAAGGCGCAGAACCTCTCCCAGGCACACATCTGCCGGACACCGTCGGCCGGCAGATGTGTCAGCCAATCATCAATGCGCGCATGCGGCTCGGACCGATGGTCGCCGCGGTTGTAGGTGGCAATGAAGCGCGCGAGCCAGCGGTTTGCTTCTGCTTCGGTCTCGGGTTCATGGAAATGGTAGAGCGTCTCGTACGCGTCCTTCACGGTGCGGAATGGCCGTTCGACCTTGCCCTTGGCGCGCGCCGTCGTCCGCCGCCCGTCCGAGCCGGCGGGCATGTGCGGCAGGATTTCAACGCCGAGGCTTTCCATCACGCGCTTGAACACCGCCGATTTAGCGACCGGCCCGTTGTCGAGGGAGAGCGCTGCCGGGATGCCCTGGAACGGGTCCGCCTCATCGCCCGCCTCAGGCGGCTTCGGCGACATGGCGTTGAACAGAAAGCGCAGCGCCGTCTCGACATCCTCTCCGTAGACGCAACGGTATTCCTGGTAGGCGACGCCCGAGCGGTCATCGACGACGGAGAACAGCATCAGGATGGGTGCACCCTGCCGATCCGCGTCGATCCAGGTCGGCGCCTTCAGGTGCTTCAGGTCGGACGGGCTCATGTCGAAGTGCCACAGCGCGTTCGCGCACTCGGCCTGGAAGCGGACGGCAGGCGGCTGGCGTATCATCCGCTCGTGGTCGTAGCCGAGACGTCGCAGGTGGCGATTGGCGGTTGCGGCGGTCAGCTTGCCCGGTGCCAATTTCTGGAAGCCATCCGGCGTATCGACGCCGTGCTCGACCAGCAACTGCAAGGTGCGCACCGTCGACAGGTGGCGGCCCTTCTTGTTGGTGGTCCTGATCTTCATGGCGGCGATGATCTCGCACCAGCGCTCGATCTCCGGCGCCAGCATCGCGCGTGGACGGCCACGATCGGCGCGATGTACGTCCTTCGGCCGGCGGTCGCCGCGCAGCAAGCGATACAGCGTGGCCCGGCTGACGGCGTAGAGCTGCGCCGTGGCCGCCATCAGAACGCTGCGCTCCGGATGCCGCGTCGGCAGCGCCACGAGACGACGGCGCAGGCTCGACAGCGCCTCGGCCGGTACGCCGCCGCCCCTCGGCATCAGGTACCTGCGGCCGCGTGGGCGTGCCGCCGCAACGCTTGCGGCTGCCGTGACCGCGCTTTCGCGGCCGTGCCCGTGCGATGGGTACCGTCGAGCACGGCCTGGCCGGCGGCCTTCGGCGTGCCGTCGCCGTTGACGTAGGTATAGAGGGTGGTGGTCGTGAGGTTCAGGCGCTTGGCCACGTCGGCCGCGACAGCCTTGCGGTCCGACATCGCCGACATCGCCATCATCAGCGTGGCCCGATCCATCTTGCGCGGCCGCCCGCCCATGCGCCCTCGCGCGCGGGCCGCCGCAAGCCCCGCTATCGTGCGCTCGGCGATGAGCTCGCGCTCGAACTCGGCGGTATGCGGTGCACCGCATACCGCCGATGATGCGGTGTCCGCTGTTATGCGGAGTAGCTCGCCGGAGCCGGAACAAACGGCCGCGTAAGTCGCTGACTTCATTTGAATTGGGGCACGACGGCATTCGGTGAGAACTTCGC
>CAINEA010000473.1 GCA_903847525.1 uncultured Acetobacteraceae bacterium
GAGGATGTGTTCGTGATCCAGTCGACCTCCTATCCCGCCAACGACAATCTGATGGAACTGCTGATCACGCTGGACGCGCTGCGTCGTTCCTCCGCGCGCCGGGTCACGGCGGTGATCCCGTATTTCGGCTATGCCCGCCAGGATCGTAAGTCCGGCCCGCGCACACCGATCAGCGCCAAGCTGGTCGCCAACCTGATCACCGAGGCCGGCGCCAACCGGGTGCTGACGATGGATCTGCATGCCGGCCAGATACAGGGCTTCTTCGATATTCCCGTGGACAATCTGTATGCCGCGCCGCTGTTCTCGCGCGATATCCGCGAATGCTATCCTGGACGCGACCTGATGATCGTCTCGCCCGACGTGGGCGGCGTGATCCGCGCCCGCGCCATCGCCACCCGGCTGGGCTGTGATCTCGCCATCATCGATAAGCGCCGCGAGCGCGCCGGCGAGAGCGAGGTGATGAACGTCATCGGTGAAGTGGAAGGCCGCGACTGCATCCTGGTGGACGATATCGTCGATAGCGGCGGCACGCTGTGCAATGCGGCGGAAGCCCTGCTGAGCAACGGCGCCCGCTCGGCCAGCGTCTACGTGACGCATGGCGTGCTGTCGGGCGGCGCCGTGGCGCGCATCGCCGCGGCCCCGGTTGAGATGATGACGATAACCGATAGTATCCAGGCGACCGAGGCCGTCCAGCAGGCCAACAACATCCGCGAGGTGACCATCGCCCCGCTGCTGGCCGAGGCCATGCAACGGATCAGCGACGAAAGCTCTGTCAGTTCACTGTTCGACTAGCCACAATCAGGGAAACGAACCATGAAACTATTCTATGCGCCGGGCGCCTGCTCGATCGGTATTCACGTGCTGCTGGAAGAGATCGGCAAACCCTATGAGAGCGAAGTGGTGAACCTGCGCGAGGGCGCCCAGTTCAAGCCCGAATTCACCTCGGTCAACCCGAAATCCAAAGTGCCGACCCTGGTGCGCGACGACGGCACGGTAATGACCGAGTATCCCGCCATCGCCTATTGGCTGGCCCGCACGAACCCGGCGCTGAAGCTGCTGCCGGACGATTTCGATGGCCAGGCGCGCTGCCTGGAGCTGACCGACTATGCGGTCGCGACGATCCATATGCAGGGATATTCGCGGATCTTCCGCGCCTCCAACTTCTCGCCGACCGCGTCCGATGAGGATGCCGTGAAGGCCAAGGGCACGGACATCGTGACCAAGGGCTTCGCGGTCATGGACAAGGCCCTGGAAGGCAAGCAGTACCTGTGCGGCCTGTTCTCGTTCGCCGACACGGCTCTGTTCTACACGGAATTCTGGAGCAAGCGCGTGGGCATCGCTTTGCCGGCCAATTGCGCCGCCCATCTGGAGCGGATGCTGGCCCGGCCCGCCGTGGCGGCAACCCTCAAGGCGGAAGGCCTGAGCTGAGCATGACCGACTTTGCCCCGCTGGCAGCGACGCCTTTCTGGTTCCTGCGTCATGGCGAGACGGACTGGAACGCCGCCAACCTGTCGCAGGGCAATGTGGACATTCCGCTGAACGAGACCGGGCTGGCACAGGCCCGGTCGGCGGCGGAAAAGTTGCTGGGGCGGGGGATCGCCACGATCATCGCCTCCCCGCTTTCCCGCGCCCGGGTAACCGCCGAATACGCCGGCCAGGCCCTCGGCCTGCCGGTGGCGGTCGACGAGGGCTTGCGCGAGGTTGCCTTCGGCGTGCAGGAAGGCCAGCCGATGTCGGAATGGTTCGTCCATTGGGTGGAAGGCCAGATGACTCCCGATGGAGCGGAGGCGTTCGCGGACCTGCGCAATCGCGCGGTGGCCGCAATCAACCGATGCGTTGTGCAGCCGGCCCCTGTGCTGGTGGTCGCGCATGGCGCGCTGTTTCGCGCCCTGCGTCAGGCGATGGGCCTGGAACCGAATGTGCGCACCGCAAACGCGGTGCCGATCCTTTGCCAGCCGCCCTCCGGCGGAGACACCGCCTGGACACTGCATCCGGCGGCGTAGCCTCAGTCCTGCATGTAGGCATTCAAATCGGGCGTCGTCATCGTCGTATCCAGATAGCCGAATTCGCCGTCGTCGATGACCTCCTGCGCCGCCGCGACCAGACCCGACATCGCGGCGCGGTAGAGCGAGGTGGCGACGCTGATGCGGCGCACGCCGGCCTCGGCCAGTTCCGCGGTGGTGAAGGATTTGCCGCGGATGCCGGCCATGAAGTTCACCGGCTTGGAAACCGCCGCACAGACCGCCCTGACTGCCGCGAGGTCCGGCAGGCCCGGCGCCATCAGCACGTCAGCGCCCGCTTCGGCGAAAGCCTGCAGGCGGCGGATGGTGTCTTCCAGGTTAGGGTTGCCGCGCAGGAAATTCTCGCTCCGCGCCGTCAGGGTGAACGCGAAACCTACCGAACGCGCCGCCTCGGCCGCCGCGGCAACACGCTGCACGGCCGCAGCGAAATCATAGAGCGGGCGGTCCTTCTCACCGGTGGCGTCCTCGATCGAGCAGCCGACCAGGCCGGTAGCGGCGGCCAACCGGACGGTCTCGGCGGCCAATGCGGGCGGATGACCGAAGCCGTTCTCCAGATCCGCCGATACCGGAATATCCACCGCGCCCGCCACCGCGCGCGCATGCGCCAGCGCCTCGTCACGGGTCACCTGGCCGTCCCGCCTGCCGAGCGTGCCGGCAAAGGCGCCGCTGGAGGTAGCCAGTGCGGGAAAGCCAAGGCCAGCGAGGATGCGGGCGGAGCCGACATCCCAGGGATTGGCGATCACGAACGCCCCCGGTCCCTGGTGCAGGGCGCGGAACTTTTCTGCTTTCTCGCTCTGGCTGACGCTCATGGGGCCAAACCTTTCAGGAAGGCGCCGACGGCACCGATGAAACCGAGCGTGTTCTGGCCATGAACGTTGTGGCCGGAGTTGGGAACCACCGTGAGCGTGCCCTGTGGCAGCGCATCGCGAAACCGTTCGGCGGCGTCCTGGGTCAGGATGTTCGATTCAGCCCCACGTACCACCAGCACCGGCAGATTGAATTTGCGGGCATCGTCCAGATCAACGTTGTCCTGGGTGCCGCCGCCATGCAGCAGCCCAAGGCGGCGCGGGGTGGAATCGCACTTGCTGACGAACTTGCCGTCAGAGCGTTGCAGCATGTTGTATTTCACCGTGCGTTCGATGTGCTCGCGCGGCCGGTACGGATCGTATTTCCGGACATTCGCCACGAAATGCTCGAGATCGTCGAACTCCTGGTTGGTGCGCACGAAGCCGGCGATGGCCTTGCGGCCTTCGTCCGAGATCTCCGGGCCGATATCCACCACCACCATGGCGCGCAGGCGGGAGGGGTTTTCCTTCGTCAGCAGCAGCGAATTCCGCCCGCCCATCGAATGGCCCATCAGGATCGGCCGCTCCAGGCCCATCGCGTCCAGAAAGGCACCCGCGTCCAGCGCCATGGTATGGTTGGAGTAGTTCACGTCCCGCGACCATTCGCTGTCGCCATGGCCACGCTGGTCCAGCGCCAGCACACGATAATTCTGCGCCAGATGCAGGCTGACCAGGTCCCAGGAATGCGCGGACTGGTGGCCGCCATGCAGCAGCACGATCGGCGGCGCGTCCGGATGGCCCCATTCCAGGAAGTGAAAGCGCTGCTGGCGCAGCACGATGTTGCAGGACCGGTAAGGCACCTCCGCCGCATGTGGAATGGCAAGGTCGGCCGCACTGGTCAGCAGACTGCGGAATTCATCGGTCGCCGTCATGTCCAGCGGCTGGGTGCTCTGGGCAAATGTATTCAGGTACATTCTTGGCCTTCTTGGTTGTTTCAGCCTCGGTCGTTTCAGGCCCTGCTGCAGGCGGCCCCGCCCAGCACACAGAACTTGGCGCAATGCGGATGGTTCAGCTTCACGTCTCCGGCGGCATCGCGCAAGGTCGCCCCCAACTCGAAGGCGGGATCGTACGGTAGCAGGGTGCACGCGACCACGACTGGCGCCGGCGCCTCCTGGCGCTTCACCACCATGCGCGAGGACGCGCACATCACGTCCGACGGCGATTTATGCAGGATGCCCCAGCAGGCTTCGGTTATCTCGGGCACATCGGCGGTCAGGTCCATCTCGGGAAACAGCGTCAGCGCCACCGGATCCTGGGCGTCGACCGGAACATCCATTTCCGCAAACAGCCGGGTAAAGCCGGCGCGCAGTTCGTCCTCCGCCTCGGCGGTGAAGCGGCGCCCGGCGACGTGAAGGCGGAGCCCCTGTGCGGCGAGCCAGCGCAACCCGTCGATCGTCGGCGCCCAGCTGCGCGCGCCGCGTTCCTGTTCGTGCACCGGGCTCGTGTAATGGTCGATCGATACGCGGATGGTCAGCCGCTCGCCATGGCGGCGAAGGGCCAGCAGCCTTTCCCGCACCTTGCGCATCGGCTGCATGGCGTTGGTCAGCACCAGGCACTCAAAGCCGCGATCCAACACCAGTTCCAGCATCTCCGGCAAAGCCGGGTTCATGAACGGCTCGCCGCCGGTAAAGCCGATCAGCCTGGTGCCCAGCCGGTCGCGGGCAATCTCGTCCAGAAAGGCGCGCACCTCGTCCAGGGTCAGATAGGCCAGCCGGCTGTTGCGGGGCGAGGATTCGATGTAGCAGTTGCGGCAGGTCACGTTGCACAGCGTGCCGGTGTTGAACCACAGCGTGTCCAGCGCGCCGAGCGCGACCGAGGCCCGGCGCTCGCCCTTGGCGGTGATGTCGGGGTCGCTGAACTTTCGCAGCATGGGCAAATTCGTGTCGGGCAAGGCACCTCTCCGGTTCGGTAGCACGAGCCTAGCGCATTTGGCGCAGTTGCTCACCGGCTACCGGCTGGTATGCTCCCGACGCCTGCCAGGAGGAAACCTTGCCATGAACGCCTTCACCTTCGCCCCGCCGCCGCCCTCCCCCGAAGCCGAGAGGCTGCGCGGGGAAATCCGCGAGTTCCTGGCCAGCGAAATGCCCAGCTACAGCCCGCGCGAACGGGCCGAGAGCTGGAACGGCCATTCGCCCGAATTCTCCCACAAGATGGGCCAGCAGGGCTGGATCGGCATGTCCTGGTCGAAGGAATATGGCGGGCACGAGCGCAGCGCGCTGGAACGCTACGTGGTGCTGGAGGAAATGCTCGCCGCCGGCGCGCCCGTCTCCGCGCATTGGATCGCCGACCGGCAATCCGGCCCGTTGATCTTCCGCAAGGGCACCGAGGAACAGAAGCGCGAGATCCTGCCGAAGATCGCCGCCGGCGACGCGTTCTTCTGCATCGGCATGAGCGAGCCCGACAGCGGCTCCGATCTCGCCGCCACCCGCACCCGCGCCAATCCCGTGCAGGGCGGCTATCTGGTGAACGGCACCAAGGTCTGGACCTCGTTCGCGCATAAGTCGCACTACATGATCCTGTTCTGCCGCACCGGCGCGCCCGATGCCGCGGACCGGCACAGCGGCGTCAGCCAGTTCGTCATCGATCTGCACAAGACCGAGAACATCAAGATCAGCCCGATCTACGCCCATACCGGCGAGCATCATTTCAACGAGGTCGTTTTCACCGATACCTTCCTGCCGCAATCCGCCCTATTGGGCCGCGAGGGCGACGGCTGGAACCAGGTGACCAGCGAACTGGCTCTGGAGCGCAGCGGACCGGAACGGTTCCTGTCCTCGTTCACCCTTGTGGTGGAACTGATCCGCGCCCTCGGCACCGACCCGTCCCCCGCCGCGCAGGTCGCGATCGGGCGGCTGACCTCGCACATGATGACCCTGCGCCGTCTGTCGCGCTCGGTGGCGGGCATGCTGCAGGCCGGTGAGAACCCGGCAACCCAGGCGGCACTGGTAAAGGACCTCGGCGCCGTGCTGGAACAGGAAACGCCCGAGATCGCCCGCCTGCTGATCGAGGCCGAGCCGCAGGCGGAGTCGACGCAGACCTACCTTGCGGTGCTGTCGCACGTGATGCTGCACGCGCCGTCGTTCAGCTTGCGCGGCGGCACCCGCGAAATCCTGCGCGGCATCATCGCGCGCGGACTCGGTCTCAGATAAAAACCCAACCGGCCGACCAAATTTTTCCCAGGAGACGACCATGACGGACAAGGTGCTGTACGCGCAGGATGGTGCGATCGTTACGATCACACTGAACATGCCGGAATCGCGCAACCCGCTGACCGACACCGACGTGGTGGACGCGATTGTCGAATATCTCGACCGGATGAACGCCGACGGTTCCGTGCGCGTCGGTATCCTGACCGGCGCCGGCAGCGCCTTCAGCTCCGGCGGCAACGTCAAGCGCATGCACGAGGAAGCCGAGCGCCGGGCCAAGGCACCCGTGCTGACGCCGAAATACTATAAATTCGGCATCCAGCGCATTCCCATGGCGTTCGAGCGGCTGGACGTGCCGATGATCGCCGCCGTGAACGGGGCCGCAATCGGCGCAGGCCTGGACCTGACGACAATGTGCGACCTGCGCATCGCCGGTGAAAGTGCGAAGTTCGCTGAAAGCTTCGTCAAGGTCGGCATCGTGCCCGGCGACGGCGGCGCCTGGCTGCTGCCGCGCGTGGTCGGCTACTCCAAGGCCTGCGAAATGGCCTTCACCGGCGACATGCTGGATGCCAAGGAGGCGCTGGCCTGCGGCCTGGTCTCCCGCGTAGTGCCGGACGCGGAGCTGATGGCCGAAGCGAACAAGCTTGCCGCCAGGATCGCCGCCAACCCGCCGCATGCCGTGCGCATGGCCAAGCGACTGCTGATGGAGGGCCGTCACACGCGCCTGGACACGCTGCTGGAAATGTCCGCCACCATGCAGGCCCTGGCGCACACCACCGCCGACCACCGCGAAGCGGCGCAGGCGTTCCTGGAAAAGCGTCGTCCCAATTTCACCGGCGAGTGAGGTAGCGCACGCCGGCCGTGAGCAATTCGGCAGGCGCTGCGGATCGGCAGAATTCCGTTCAAGCGGAAGGATCAATGGCATGGATGGTGGATAATCTGGCGGCCGGATGGGGTCGCTCAATGTTTCGATGAGCGTGCCAGGGCCACGATGGCATTCCGCCAGTCCGTGGGTTGATCCGGCGGAACTGCCGCGGCTTGCGCCCAGGAGCCGGGGATTTCCTGCCGCAAGCGATCCCGCAGCCGGGTGGCGCTGGGCTTCTGGGCTGCCTCCTTGTCGAGCCAGGCAAGCCAGCGCAGATCCTCGGCTGCCTCGACCAGGGTCAGCAGGTCCTCGTCCAGGTCCGGCGGCGCACAGATGCCGGGCGTCGGCCAGAGGAACTGCACGTCGCCCTCGCGCCCATCGGTGGGATCGAACGCATCGGCCGTCGGCATCCTGGCGTGCCATTGCAGCATCCCATCGGCGCCTGAGCGCCACAGATAGGCACCGGCGGCAAGGCGCGGCCGCGGCATGTTGTAGAGCCAGGGCGAAATGCCGCGCGCGCGAAGCCGGTCGATATCTGCAGCGTCGGCGCCGATACCGGGATTGACGGTGACCAAGGCGAGGTCGCCCAGCAGCGGCAGATCACGTGGATCGTTCAGGTGGCCGGCGAGCCTGGCCCCGGGATCGGCGGCGTGGATCGCCTGTGCCAACGCATGGACCTGCGGCACGAAGCCGGCGTAGCCCGGTTCGTCGGCGATGCTCCAGACCACCGGCGGCAGGCCAGCCTTCCGGATCGCCTCGTTCGCCTGCTGGATCATCGCCGCCGTTTCCGCCGGCGAATGCGCGAGCGCGAAGGCGCGCAAAGGCTCGTAGCCCAGGACAGGTCCGGGAAAGCGCGCCAGCGCCGCGCGAATGTCCGCAATCATGTCGTCGATGCTGACATCGGGGCTGGTGAGTGGCGCCGTGACAGCCGTCAGGCCAAGCCGGGAAAGCGTATCGAGGTCGCAGGCGGCCTGTTGGCGGGCATCCCGTCGCGCCTGGTCCTTCGACCACTCGGGCGTGCCGAGCAGCTGCGGCGCGAAACCGAGAAACGCCCCGGTGTGGGCGGTTGGCTCGGGGCGGCTTACGGGGAGAATCTCGACCGTGAAGGGAGAAGTGACATCGCCGTTCGGTGTGTGCAGGCGCAGCCGGCCGTGATGCAGGCCGGGGCGAACCGCCTCGCCGGCCGTGCCCGCTTCACCGACCACCAGCACCAGCAGACGCGGCAGATCGGGGCGCAGCGGGATCGTATCCGAGTCCGCGCGCAGATGGCTGGCCGCAAACACCAGCCCGGCGGAATTGGCGCCCGGGCGGCGCCACCGCCATTGGCCCCACAACAGCCGCGTGGGCAGCGGCGCGTCGTCCCAGGTGACCGTTGCATTCGCGGTCACCGCGTCTGGAGACAACGCCTCGAATCGCAAGATCACCACGCCACCGAGAGAGGTAACGGCGAGGTCTGGAGTGCTGAGCGACAGGCGCGCGGCAGACGGTGACAGCTTCGGACCCGCAAGCACCGGCCAGTTTTCAGCAAAATCGATGGCGCGAACCGCCTCCACCGATGCTTCCGCCACTGGCGCGGCATCGCCAGGCTCGGCAGTCAAGGCCGCCAGATGCGTCGCGGTCAGCGGGAAGCCTGCGAGTTCGACGGTCAGCATACCATCCGCGCCAACCGTAACGACCCCCGAAACGCGGTCTCCTCGCAGCGCGCCGATCGCGGCGAACGGCTTCTGGGCGGGATCCGCCTCCCGCGTACGGCCGGCCAGATAGCGCTCCGCGACCCAGGTCGGGTAGTCACGGTTCACCAGCGCCAGATCCACGCCATTTACCCGGATGCGCCGGCTCATCATCACCGGCAAGGTTTCCCAGAAGCCGGGATCCTCGGTCCAGAATGTGAGGCGCCAGCGCCCCGGGGGAAGACGGGTCTTGAACGCTTCCAGGCGAACTCCAAAGGCAAGCACCGGATCGCCGCCCGGCCGCTCGATCTGCTCCAAATGCTGGCCGCTGATGCGCGGATCCCCCGGCGTAACCGACTCGAAGCCATTCAGCGGCACGGCGGCGGGCGGGCCGAAGAACCAGCCGTGCACACCCGAGGGCAAACCCGCCGGGACATCGAGGCGCAGCGGCGCGAACGTGACATTGCCGCCATCCGGCGCGAATGCCGTCGCCCGGAACGCCGCCGGAAGATTGAGCGCGCGTTGCCGCGGGGTGCGAAGCAGTGCGAGGCGAAGCCGCACGGTAAATGGTCCGGGCGGCATCATGCGCTCTTCATTGATACGGTCGGCGTAATCGGCACCCGGGCGGTCGTCGATGCGGATCGTCACCGCGTGCGGCACCACATCCTGATTGTCTCCGCTCACCACCAGCTCGGTCAACGGCGATAGCGGCTGGAGCGCCGCCAGATCGAGGCGCGTATCGGCCTGCGCGGGCACGGCAAGCAGCACCCCACCCAACAGCGCCAGGGCAGCCTGGAAAATTGTGCGGGTCTTGACGGCGGTCGGCGGAATCATGAGTGCCTTCGCAGGGAAAGAGGTCAACGCTTCCCCCAGCAACCGCCATGCCAGGCCAGGCTGGTGAGTTTTCCGTGCAGACCGCAAAATCAGATGCAAATTGCGAGGGGTGCGGTTAACCCATTGCCCGCCAGGGCCGGACACCCAGAGCGTGTCCGCAGATCACACCGGCCCAGCGGCCGACAACACGGGAGCCCCGCCCGAAGATAACAAGTATATCTACTATCATTACTCCAGATACCGAATCAACCAGCCTGACCATGGTCAACGAAGGAACGGCCGACGCCAACGTTTCGACCCCTTCCAATGTATCTCCGCGCGGCTGGATCAAGCGGCGTGAGCATTTATTGGCGGACTTCGTGTACGGGGCGGCCGAGCGCGCGCGCGACGCCCGGCTGCCTTGCATCCCGCCCATCCACCGCCCGCGCTATCACCTTCGCAACGGGTCTTTGCACGCCCTGCACAATCTCCGGCCACACCACGTTGGCCGGGCGCACGGCCGACTCCGCCACGCCACGTCTGACCGTTGGCAACAATCCTGAGATCGGCTTGCACGCAAACATCGCGCCCGGCCGTTGTCGGGGCCAAGGCGCAAGGCGCGGCCAATCCGATCACCGGCCAGCATGTGAAGGTGACGATGGAACTGAAGGCGGACGCAATCGCCGACAAGGCCGCGATGCGCGCGCATTTCGCGGCGCATCTGGCGGACAAGGGACGCCCGCATCGCTATCGGTTCGGGCCGGTTTCGTTCAACCACCGCTTCAAGCAGATCTGAAGCTCGGTTCGATCCACAAAGCCAAACAAGGCGGGCATCCGACACCCAGGTCTCACGCTTTGCTTACCCGTACAGGTGCACGAGCCAGAGCGAGATCCCCGGAATATAGGTGACAAGCATCAGCACCGTGAACATCACGAGGTAGAACGGCCAGATCTCGCGCATGACCTGCTCCAGCGTGACCTTGCCGACGGCACAGCCGACGAACAGGATGGCGCCGACCGGGGGATGGCAGAGGCCGATGCCCAGGTTCATCAGCATGATCATGCCGAAATGCACCGGATCGACGCCGAAATTGATCATCACCGGCAGCAGGATGGGCGTGACGATCAGGATGGCCGGGGCCATGTCCACGAGGCAGCCGAGCACCAGCAGCATCACATTGATCATCAACAGGATGACGTTCTTGTTGTGCGAGAACGTCAGGAAGAAGCTGGTGATCTTCGCCGGCACCTGCATCATCGCCATCATGTAGCCAACCGCCGAGGCAAAGGCGATCAGCGTCATCACCATCGCCACGGTGCGCAGCACGCGGTGCACCAGGGCCGGCAGTTCGCGCCAGGGGTATTCGCGGTAGATGAACATGGTCACGAAAAACGCCCAGACGCAGGCAACGGCGCCAGCCTCCACCGCGGTGAACACGCCGCCGAGGATACCGCCGAGGATGATGATCAGGGTGATCAGGCCCCAGAAGGCATCGACGGCAAGGCGGGCCGCATCCCGCAGCGGCACCGGCTCGCCCTTGGGGTGGTTGTTGCGATAGGCCAGCACCAGGCACAGCACGATCAGCGAAAAGCCCAGCAACAGCCCGGGGACAACGCCGGCCAGGAACAGGCTGATAATGGAAATCGTCCCACCGGTCGCAAGCGAATAGATCACCGCGTTGTGGCTGGGCGGAATCAGCAGCGCCTGCACGGAGGCACTGATGGTAACGTTTGTCGCAAATACCCTTGGATAGCCGACCTTCTCCATCTGCGGGATCATCACCGAACCGATGGCCGAGATATCGGCCACGGCGGAGCCGGAGATCCCGGACATGAAGGTGGTGGCGACGATGTTCACCACCGACAGGCCGCCGCGCACGCGCAGGAAGCCGACCAGCACATTGGCGAAGCCGACGAGGCGGCGGGCGATCCCACCCTCGGCCATCAGCGCGCCGGCCAGCACGAAGAAGGGGATTGTCAGCATGGCGAATTTGCTGACCCCGCTGGAGACCTGCAGCATGATCGCTTCCAGCGGGATGTCGATCCACCAGGCCGCAGCCAAAGCGGACAGGCCGAGCGCGTAGGCGATCGGCACGCCGATGGCGATGCAGAAGAACAGGGTGCCGATTACGATCCCGACGTCCATGGTGCTGTGCTTCCGGCTAGTCGATGGCAATGCTGTGCGCGTCAGCAAGCGTATCGACGGGGCGGCCGATCAGCAGGTGCTCGATCACGAACAGGATGAGGCAGATGCCGCCCAGCGGGATCGGCAGGTAGGTGAGGCCGACCGACAGCGCAGGGAACTCGGCGATCGATTGGTGCCAGGTGGTCTGGCACAGGCTGATGCCGTTGAATGTCATGAACAGGCCGACTGCCAGCATCAGGCATTCCGACAGGAAATCGGCGATGCGGGCCATCGGCGCCGGCATATGGTCACGCACGAAGGACACCCGCATGTGCAGGCCGAGGCGATAGGAGGCGGCGGCGCCGAAGAAGGTCAGGACGATGGACAGCAAGATGGCCATCGCCTCCGGCCAGGAGGAGGCGCTGTTCAGCACATAGCGGGTGAACACGCCCCATGGAACGATGACGGAGATCAGCACGAGCGCCACGCCAGCCAAGCCGACGCAGAGCAGATACAGGGCATCCATCGCCCGCCGGTAGGTGGCGACCATGCTGTCCCCCCGATGCCCTGGTCCCTACTGGACCGCCTGGATGCGCTTGATCATCTCGGCGTATTTCGGGCCGTACTTGTCCCACACCGGCTTCACCGCATCCTGGAACGGCTTCTTGTCGGCCACCGTCACGATGTTGATGCCGGCTTCCTTCATCTTGTCGAGCGCCTTCTGCTCGTAGGCGTTCCACAGCACGCGCTCTTCCTGTTGGGCTTCCTTGCCGAGTTTGAGAAGCAGTGCCTGATCGTCCTTGGAAAGCTTGTCCCAGATACGCCTGGAGAACACGACCATTTCCGGCACGATCAAGTGCTCGGTCAGGGTGTAGTTCTTCGCCACCTGATAATGGTTGTCGAACACGAAGCTCGGCGGGTTGTTTTCCGCACCATCCACCACGCCGGTCTGCAGTGCGGTGAATACCTGATCATAGCCCATTGCAATGCCGTTGCCGCCGAGCGCGTTCATCATGTCGACGAACATCGGGTTGCCCATGACGCGGACCTTCAGGCCCTTCAGGTCGGCCATGTCCTTGATCGGCCGTTTCGTATCATACATGTTTCGCGCGCCGGCATCCATCCAGGCCAGGCCGATCAGACCGGCGGTGGGATGGTTGGTGACGCTGTCGAGCAGTTCCTGGCCGATCGGGCCGTCGAGCACCCGGCGTGCCTGGGCAGTGTCGCGGAACAGGAAGGGCAGGTTCAGCACGTTCAGGCCGTCCACCACCGGGCCCAGAGCGCCGACGCTGACGCGGGCGATGGCGATGGCGCCGAGCTGGGCCTGCTCGATCGCTTCCTTTTCGCCGCCGAGCTGCATGGAGGCGTACATCTGCACGCTGAGCCGGCCATTGGTGGCCTTCTCCAGCTTCTTGCCCATGTCCTCCACGGCGGTGACGGTCGGGTATCCCTCGGGATGCACGTCCGAGGCCTTGAAGACCATCTTCGCCTGTGCCGAGGCAGGCCGCACGATGGCCGCGGTGAGCATGGCGCCGGCGCCGCAGCCGAGTACATGGCGTCTTTGGATCATCGTTTCCCCCATCCGGTCTGTTGAGCCGGCTTGCTTCATTTCACGGTCAGTCATACGATGACTGTCATACGATAAGTTCATACGTCAATACGCAAATGACGTGCAAGAGGGAGTTCGGCCGGCGGATGGCAATGTCTACCACGCGATTATCTTCGCTGGCGCCGATCCGCCAGTCGCGCAGCCTGGTGCAGGAAACCAGCCGACGGATCGCGGCAGATATTGCGGAAGGCAAGCTTATGCCGGGCACCCGCCTGCCGACCGAGCAGGAGATGATGGAGGCCATGGGCATCAGCCGAACCGTGGTGCGTGAAGCGGTTGCGGCATTGCGCGCCGAGGGACTGGTTACGACGCGCCAAGGTGTGGGCGCTTTCGTGGCGAAGCCACCACCGCAGATCCTGTTCGGGCTGGCCGCCGGGCAGAGCGGGAAGCTGGCCGACGCGGTCGACATCATGGAGCTGCGCGCGGCAGTGGAGACCGAGGCGGCGGGTTTGGCGGCCACACGCGCAATGGATACGCAGCGCGGGGCGATCAGGGCAGCCCTGGCGGAGGTGGATGCGGCGATCGGGCGCGGCGAGGCGGCGGTAGGCGAGGACCTGGCCTTCCACGCGGCCATCGCGGCGGCGACGGGCAATAAGCAGTTCCATCGCTTCCTGGAATTTCTCGGTGCACTGATCATCCCCCGCGGCCGAGTGCGCATCCAGCCAGCCGATCTGCATGGGTATCTCACCACCATCCAGCGCGAACACCGGGCGATCCTGGCGGCGATCGAGGCGCGATCGGCGCCCAAGGCCAAAGCGGCGATGCGAACACATTTGATGAACAGCCTGAAACGCTATCGAGCCGTAGCGCCGGAAACCTAGCTGTTGAGCGCCGGCCTTGGATGGGTTGACCCGAGCCTGGCGAGTGCCGGCGGCTAGCTTTCCAGTTCGCTGTCCCAATACAGATAGTCGCGCCAGCTCTGGTGCAGGTAGTTCGGCGGAAAGCCGCGGCCGTTGTCCTGCAATTCCCAGGTCGTGGGCTGGCGCGGGCTCATGCGCGGGTACATCCGGCACTCCCGCGGCAGATGCGAGCCCTTGCGCAGATTGCAGGCACCGCAGGCGGTGACCACATTTTCCCAGGTCGTGCGCCCACCACGGCAGCGCGGGATGACATGGTCGAAGGTCAGGTCCGGCGCCGGCGATCGCTCGCCGCAATACTGGCAGGAGAAGGCGTCCCGCAGGAACACGTTAAACCGGGTGAAGGCCGGCCGGCGCGACGTGGGGACGTAGTCTTTCAGCGCGATCACGCTCGGCAGGCGCATGGTCATGCTCGGGGAGCGAACCTCGGTCTCGTATTCGTTCAGGACCGAGACACGGTCGAGGAACACCGCCTTGACGGCGTCCTGCCAGGACCAGAGCGACAATGGGAAATACGACAGCGGACGGAAATCCGCATTCAGGACAAGCGCCGGAAAATGATGACCACCGTCGGGCAAGCACGACCCCCTGTCGAGGCGCAGCGCCAATCCTGGGGGCCTAGCAAGTTCGACCCGCCAAATATTGTGCGCCGCCGTGAACCTGAGGGTTTATCGCAGACCCGAAAACGCGCCGCAACCCGCCTGAACGGAGGATTCACGCCGCTGTCATCTTAACCGGTTGATTATCCGACCAGCTTTGCCGCAAAGGCTCGCTGCAGGAACAAGGCGCCGACCGACAGACCCGCCTCGTCGATCCCATGGCCGAGACGGGGGCAATAGAGCGATTCGACCGGTATGCCTGCCGCGATCAGATCGGCCTCGGCATCGCGTGAGCGGGTTACCGGCACGACGTCATCATCCTCGCCATGCACGATCAGCACGGGAACGGGCCCCATGGCACCAGCAGCCCGCCGGTCCGCGGCGAGGCTCTCCGGCGCGATCAGGGCGCCGGAATAGGCCAGGATGGCGCGTGGCGGCACCGGGCGGCGCAGTCCGGTGAACAGGCAGGTCATCGCACCCTGGCTGAAGCCCATCAGGGCATAGGCATCCGGCGGCAGGGACAGCCGCGCCAATTCCGCGTCGATGAAATCGCTCAGGAAGCCGGCGGCTCGACGCACGCCTTGCTCCATCAGCGCCGGGGTGCGGTCCGCCACGCTGAACCATTGCCGGCCCATCGGCGCGAGGTCGCAGGGAAACGGCGCATCCGGCGCGGCGAAGGCGGCGTGCGGCACGGCGCGCGTCCAGGCGGCCGCGATGTCGATCAAATCGTGGCCGTCGGCGCCGAGCCCATGGCAGAGCACGATCAGCTGCTGCGGGGCGCCCTCGGCGGCAGGACCCGTGCGGGGGCCATTCAGCTCGGTCATGCACTTCTCCATCGGTCGGGTTTGCGGGTACTCTTGGCCCCGCCCACCGTAGAGGTCCCCGGTCCCCCCGCCTATGTCGATCATTACCCGGTTTGCTCCCAGCCCGACTGGATATTTGCATCTCGGTCACGCGCATGCCGCGCTGTTCGCCTGGTCGCGCGCACGGGCGATGGGCGGGCGGTTCCTGCTGCGCATCGAGGACATCGATCCAGGCCGCTGCCGGCCCGAGTTCACGGATGCCATTCGGGAGGATCTGACCTGGCTGGGCGTGACGTGGGATGGCGAGGTGCGCCGGCAGTCAGCGCATCTGCCCGGATATCGACGGGCGCTGGGCTCGCTGGCGGCGAGACGGCTCGTCTATCCCTGCTTTTGCACCCGCAAGGCGATCCTGCGGGAGATCGCGGGCTCCGCCAGCGCGCCGCATGCGCCGGACGGCAGCCCGCTCTATCCCGGCATTTGCCGTGGCCTGTCCGAGGGCGAGCGCCGGGCGCGGATCACCGCCGGAGAGCCGCATGCCTGGCGGCTGGACATGGCGTTTGCGCTGACCTGTGTGCGCGGGGACCTAACCTACCGCGAAAAGGGCGAAGGTGAGATCGCCTGCCGGCCAGAGGCGTTCGGCGATGCTGTGCTCGCGCGAAAGGATGCCCCTGCCAGCTATCATCTCTGCGTCACCCATGACGACGCGATGCAGGGCGTGACGCTGGTGACGCGCGGCGAGGATTTGCGACCCTGCACCGATCTGCACCGGTTGCTGCAGGCGTTGATGGGCTGGCCGGCACCGGATTACGCCCATCACCGGCTGCTGACCGACCCGTCCGGGCGGCGGCTGGCCAAGCGGGACCAGGCAGCGACCTTGCGGGAATTGCGAGCGGCCGGCCGAACGGCGGCGGAGGTGCGGACGATGGCGGGGTTCCCTGGAAGCTAGGCCGGATCGAGCAGCGCGGCCGTATTGTTGCGAACGTTGTTGACCGCGGTCGAAACAGGCCAGGTTCGAAATCCCGCTGCCGAGGGGTGCAACAGGCTCGCCGGATCGCCGGTTGCGGGTTCGCCGAGCCAGAGCGGCCAGTCTTCGCGTTCCAGCACCACCGGCATACGCTCGTGAATCGGGCGCAGCGCCTCGTTGGCGCTGGTCGTCAAAATCGTGAAACTTCGGATCACCTCGCCGTCCGGCCCCTTCCAGCCTTCCCACAATCCGGCCATCGCCATCGTCAGGCCGTCGGCGCGCGCGATCGCCCAGGGCTGCTTAACGGGGGGCTGCTTCTGCCCATCCACGACCTGCCATTCGTAGAACGCATCCACCGGCACCAGGCAGCGCCTGCGCCCCATCGCATCGCGGAACATCGGCGTGGTGGCGGCGGTCTCGGCACGGGCGTTGATCGGCTGGTGGGTGGCTTTCAGATCCTTGACCCAATGCGGCACCAAGCCCCAGCGCAACAGGTCCAGATGGCGTTGGCCGGTCTGCGGATGCAGCCGCACGACCGGGGCCGACTGGGTCGGCGCCATGTTCCAGTTCGGCTCCCAGTTCGGCAGCGGGTTCACCGTGCCGAACATCTGCGCCAGCGCCTCGGCCGGCAGGAAAGATGCGTAACGGCCACACATGCCGCGATCTTTCCCGATATGCGGCGTGGCGGCTAGAGTTGCCGAAAACAGGGACACCGAAACATGACCAAGACCGCCGCCATCACCGGCGCCGCTTCCGGCATCGGGCTTTGCACCGCCAAACGCCTGACAGGCGAGGGCTGGACCGTGTT
The DNA here is from genome assembly GCA_903847525.1 of uncultured Acetobacteraceae bacterium. Lineage (GTDB taxonomy): Bacteria > Pseudomonadota > Alphaproteobacteria > Acetobacterales > Acetobacteraceae > PALSA-911. The sequence continues at coordinate 17,126 of CAINEA010000473.1, forward strand.
CGGCCTGGATGTCGGGCAGGACCGGTTGGATGCCGCGAAGGCCATTCTGGGCAACAATTTCCACCCCATCCCATGCGATGTGACCGACGCCAACCGGATCGCCGCCGTATTCCGGGAAATCGGCTCAGCCGCGGCCAAGCTCGATGCGCTGATCTGCTGCGCCGGGGTGTTGCGGGTCGGGCCGCTGGAGGACATGGCCGTCGAGGATTTCGATCAGGTGTTCGCAGTCAACACCCGTGGGTTGTGGCTGTGTGCGCGGGAGGCGCTTCCGCTGCTGCGCCGGGCCGCAAAGAAAGAGGTGCCGGCGCGGGTTGTGCTGTTGTCCTCGATCGCCGCGCTGCGGCCGAAGATCATGAGCGGCGCCTACTCCGCGTCCAAGGCCGCGGTTTCCCAGCTTTGCCGGATCATGGCGGTGGAATGGGCCGGCAGCCATGTGCTGGTCAACGCGGTCGCACCGGGTACGGTGGATACGCCGATGGTGCAGGCGGTGATGCGGCCGGGGGCGAATTCGGGCTACACGACATCTGGCACCTCGCCGCTCGGGCGGGTGGCGGAGGCGGAAGACATCGCCGACGTGATCGGGTTCCTGCTGTCCCCGGCGGCGAAATACGTAACGGGAACAACCATTCCGGTCGATGGCGGGACACAGGCCGCGTTCGTTCCGCCGGCGCGGTAGACGGCCGTTATTCGTCGATTTCGCAGACCACGTCGCGGCACTTCGTGCCGGGGCGCTGCGGGAATGTTTCAAAATAAACGAATCGGACGCGGAAGCGGTGCTGGAGGGTGTCCGCCACCGCCTGCTCCAGCATCGCCTCTGTCTCGGCGGGCAAGGGATTGGACGCTTCCACGCGGAATTCGAGCTGGTCGCGCGCGACCTGGGCGATCTGGTAGCGCCGCATCTGCGGAACCGCCATGAACGCCTCGGACTGGGAGAAGAAGCGATGCTGGCCGTTCGGCAGGATCAGCCGGTCGCGCGTGCGGCCCAGAACGCGCGCGATGGTCGGCAGTGTGCGCCCGCAGGTGCAGGGGCCGCCGAGTTCGGCGCTGTCGCCGATCTCGTAGCGCAGCAGCGGCATGGCGAAATTATGCAGCGAGGTCACCACCACCCGGCCGATTTCCCCGGGCGCGCACGGAGCGCCGGCATCGTCCAGCACCTCCACCAGAATGCCCTCGCTCTGGATATGGTAGTGTGGGCCGGCCGGGCATTGCAGGGCGATGTAGCCGACCTCCCCGGCGCTGTAGCAATCCACCAGTTCCGCGCCCCACGCCCTGCGGCACAGGGCGCGCAGCGACGGGTGCACGGTTTCGCCCAGCGTGCGCGCCACGCGCAGCCGCGACGGGCGGATGCCGTGATCGAGGCAGTGCTGCGCCAGGGCGGCCAGGTTGGACGGCCAGGTCAGCAGGAAGTCCGGATTCTGCCGCGCCAGCCAATCGGCCTGAACCTCGATCGGGCTGCGGATGTCCAGCGTCGCCGCCGGCCCGGTGGGGAAGATCCGCGACAGCGGCGGCCCCCAGTCCGCGGCCTCCCGCCCGTCCGGCGGCGGTGCGGCACCGGACGGATCGCCCATGATCACCGCGAGGCGGCCGGCCGGGTCCCAGCCATGCCATAGCGACTCGCGCAGCAGAAATCCGTGCCAGAAGAGTTGCGACAGGTGGGTCGTCAGGTAACGCATCGGCGTGCCCGACGACCCCGAGGTGGTATCGGAAACGACCTGCCCGTGTTGGGCCGGGCTCGGGTCGGCATGCAACGCCGTGCCGGCCGCCTGCACCTCCGCCCGGGTCAGCACCGGCAGCCGGCGCCAGCGTTCCCAGGTCAGCGGCCCCGCTCCCGGCAACCCGGCCTGGGCCAGCCGGTCGCGCCAGAACGGCACGTGCGCCACGCAATGGGCCAGCAATTCGCCGGCCTGGCAGAACTGTTCCGACTGCAACCTCTCGGCAGGCCAGCGTTCGGAGCGGTCGAGTTGCCACTGCAGCGCCAGCAGGTTGCTGGAGATGGCATCGGTAACCGCCGGCCATGCGATGCCGGGAATGCTGGAGCGAACCCTCGTGGCGTCCTCGGATTGAGAGTGGTCTGCCGTGGCGGCCCCTGGCGAACGCGATGCCGATACCGCGCCGGCAAGCAAGGCTTCGTAGGCGCGCCGCTGCGCCGGCTCCGCATACAGGCGTTCCGCCGCCGCACTCGCCGCTGCCGACATGCGCGCGTATTCGGCTGGGTCATCCCATAACCGGATGACCGCATCGAACCAGGGCTGCAGGTCCGCCTCGGCGGGCACGGGGTGGTCCGGCAGGCCCAGGACCAGCGCGCCCTCGGCCACAGTTTGCGGCAGGGCGCCGCGATTGCTGACCAGGGCCGGGACGCCGTTGATCATGGCTTCCGCCGCCACCCGGCCGACCGGTTCGGGCGACAGCGAAGGCACGAGCAGGATCTTCGTCAGGGCGAAGATATCGCGCGGCTGCGGTATCGGCGGGCTGGCGAGGATCTGCGGATAGCGGGAAAGGTCCAGCCCCTCGATCCCGGTCAGCGCACTGGCATCAGCGGCGGATTGCACGACCAGCAAGGGAATATCCGGCCGCTGCCGGCCCAACATATCCGCCAGCCGGGCGAATACTCCCGCCCCTTTTTGCAACGACGGATGGACGAAGGTGACGAGGCCACGCGCATCCTCCGGTGCCTGCACGTCCCGCCAGGCGATCGGGGGGGCTATCGTCGTGGTCTGGAGGCCGATCGCATCGCGGTAATGCCGCGCCAGGAATTCGCTGGCGGAAGCGCGGCGGGTGCTGAAACCGGGCGGGCGCTTCCTCTGCCTGGAGTTTTCAAAAGTGGAAATGCCGGTTCTGGACACATTGTACGAC
>CAINEA010000474.1 GCA_903847525.1 uncultured Acetobacteraceae bacterium
ACCCGGTCACACCCAGGACAATCGGCAACGCGCTGGTATGCGCGATATTGTAGGCGATCGCCCCGGCCCGCGGACCGCGCAGGTAACCGAGCATGGAAAGATCGGGAACCAGGAACAGCAGCGCGAAATAACCCCAACCGAAACCGGTCAGGGCATAGAAACTGCAACAGACCAACAGTGAGGCAGCCCCTTCGGCGCGTAGGATCCAGCGGACGGACCCCGTGACGGCGGCGGGATCGTCTACCGATGAGCCCCGGCTATCTCCGCTAACGGAAAGCGATGCTTCCATGGCGATAAATATAACATCAACGGCCGCCGAACCGGCAGATGAAATGAAAAGGGCGGGATCACTCCCGCCTTTCGCCCTTTGGACGCAATCGCCCGAAAAGGCGAAAGCCGATTACTCGGCGTCTTCTTCCTCACGCTCCTGCACCGGACCGCTGTCCAGGCCCTTGGCGGCAGGGTCACGGTCAACCAGCTCGATCACGGCCATATCAGCGGCATCGCCATAACGCACGCCGGCCTTCAGGACGCGGCAATAGCCACCCGAGCGTGTCTTGTAGCGATCGGCCAGCACACCGAACAGCTTAGCGACGATCACGTCGTCACGCAGTTCCGCATAAGCCTGGCGGCGGGCGTGCAGGTCGCCCCGCTTGCCGAGCGTGATCAGCTTCTCCGTCACCGGACGAAGCTCTTTGGCCTTCGGCAGGGTGGTGGTGATCTGCTCGTGCTTGATCAGGGCATGCGCCATGTTCCGGAACATGGCGATACGGTGGGTAGAGGTAACGCCAAGCTTTCGGCCGGCAACACCATGACGCATAACAAACTCTCCTAAAGCGAAGCGGGCCTTTTCAAGCCCTTAACGAAGCGGGATCAGAACGCCTCGTCGAGACGCTTCGCCAGATCCTCGATGTTCTCCGGCGGCCAGCCCGGAACGGGTTGCCCCAGCGTCAGGCCCATGGTGGTCAGGACCTCTTTGATCTCGTTCAGCGACTTGCGGCCGAAGTTCGGCGTGCGCAGCATTTCCTGTTCGGACTTCTGCACCAGGTCGCCGATATAGACGATGTTGTCGTTCTTCAGGCAATTCGCGCTGCGGACGGACAGTTCCAGCTCGTCCACCTTGCGCAGCAGGTTGCGGTTGAACGGCAGGTCGTCGTGGACTTCCTCGTGGCGAACCTGCTGGGGTTCATCGAAGTTGATGAACAGGCCGAGCTGGTCCTGCAGGATGCGGGCGGCGAGCGCCACCGCATCCTCGGGGGTAACGGCGCCATTGGTCTCGACCTGCAGCAGCAGCTTGTCGAAGTCCGTCACCTGCCCGACGCGGGTGGGTTCCACGCGATAGGATACGCGACGGACCGGAGAATAGATGCTGTCCACCGGGATCAGGCCGATCGGCGCGTCTTCCGGACGGTTGACGCTCGCCGGCTGATAGCCGCGGCCGAGATTGACCGTAAACTCCATGCCGAGCTTCACGCCGTCGTCCAGCGTGCACAGCACCAGGTCGGGGTTCATTATCTCGATCTCATGCGTGCCCTGGATCTGGCCGGCGCGCACTTCGCCCGGGCCAGTGGCCGACAGGGAAAGGCGCTTAGGGCCTTCGCCGTGCATGCGCAGCGCGAGCTGCTTGATGTTCAGCACGATGTCGGTGACGTCCTCGCGCACGCCGGGGATGCTGCTGAATTCATGCAGCACACCGTCGATCTGAACCGCCGTTACCGCCGCGCCTTGCAGCGACGACAGCAAAATGCGGCGGATGGCGTTGCCGAGCGTCATGCCGAAGCCACGCTCCAGCGGTTCGGCGACGATCGTGGCCACACGCGTCGGATCGGAGCCGGGCTCGACCTGGAGCTTTTCCGGCCGGATCAACGACTGCCAATTTCTCTGGATAACGGCGCTCTGTCTCATTCAGAATTCCTTTCCCGTCCCGATCGTACCACCGGGCCACAACAGCAAATGAGCCCGGCGGCGCCGGGCTCGGTCTTATTCCCCCGCAGGGGGGTCAGACCCGACGGCGCTTGCGCGGCCGGCAGCCGTTATGGGGAATAGGGGTCATGTCCCGGATGGCCGAAATCTGAAAGCCAACGGCCTGCAGAGCACGGAGTGCGCTCTCGCGGCCCGAACCGGGACCGCTCACCTCGATCTCAAGATTTTCCATCCCATGCTCACGCGCCTTCTTGCCGGCGTCTTCGGCGGCAACCTGCGCAGCATACGGGGTGGATTTACGGCTGCCCTTGAAGCCCTGGCTGCCGGCCGAGGACCAGGCGATCGCATTGCCCTGGGCATCAGTGATGGTAATCACGGTGTTGTTGAACGTCGCGGCCACGTGGGCGACGCCGGACGTGATGTTCTTGCGCTCTTTTCTACGCGGGCGCGAGGAAGCGGCGGGTTTCGCCATGCTCGTTAATCCTGTTCCATTCAGTGCCGCGCCGCATTGGCGGCCGGCGTACAATCGTCGGAGCGGTCATCCCCCGATCGCGTATTCCCGAAAACAACGGAACACGCGGATCGAGGCCGATGCCTACTTCGTGACTTTCTTCTTGCCGGCGATCGCCACGGCCTTGCCCTTGCGGGTGCGGGCATTGGTGTGGGTGCGCTGACCGCGAACCGGCAGACCGCGGCGATGACGCAGGCCGCGGTAGCAGCCCAGATCCATCAGCCGCTTGATGTTCATCGCGTTCTCGCGGCGAAGGTCGCCCTCCACGCGATATTCACGATCGATCAACTCGCGAATGCGCAGCACTTCGTCGTCCGAAAGCTGGTTCACCCGGCGGTCGTCGGGGATCGTCAGACGGGAGCAGATCTCCTGCGCCTTCGCCGGGCCGATACCATAAATATAGCGAAGGCTGATCAGCACCCGCTTGTTGGTCGGGATGTTTACGCCGGCAATACGCGCCACGATCGATACTCCTGTCGTCCCGTCCGGTCCCCGGGGTGGGGCGGGCGGGCTCTCTTTGCCCCGAAGGACCCGAAATAGCCCCTCGGGCGCGTTCGCGCCGCGAAAGACCCCAAATGTCAGCAAACGGCTCTGCCCAAAGAGCGGGCAGGCCGGAGGTCGCGCACTATAGCCAGGGCGCCGGATGAGTCAATGACGTGTGATCAACTTATCGTGAACGGCGCCAGTTTAAAGCCCCGAAGTCCGGGGCACGATCGCTTCAATCGATGGAGCAACTTTGTTAGATGGATTGCCACGGACCATCGACGCACGTCAATCCGCCGATGGAATCCCCCCATCGCGATCTGCCCAACAATCAACAATTCTCTAATTTTTCCACAGAAGGAAGGCACTCCGTCAGATTGGCGTAGAACCCGCACCGAATAATTGCTATGCAAGCATGTGTATCGAGACGTTTTGACATCCATACTGGAAGGGCGCGCGGAAGCGACGTTTGGTTGAGTGAAGTTGGCGCGGATGGCGGAATCTAAAATTATGAGAGACGGCATTGTGAAACACCGGGCTATTAAGCTTACAGGCGCTGTGGTTATGGCTGGGCTGTTCGCAGTGTCGGCCTCCGCAGGGGTCTTATCGGAGACATTGTCCCACGGGCCATCGTCCTCGTCGCCGTGGATGCACACATTCGCCTTCAAGTCATTCGTCCCCCCGACCGGTACATCGCATCTGGTCGGTGTCCACCTGGACGTTACCGGCACCCTGACAACTGCAGACGGCGTTCTGGATTGCGTTTTCGGCTACCCCAGCGGGAACGGGACCGGACAACAGCATTGCGGGGTGACGGGCTATCATCAAAAGTCTGTCTTCAGCCTAATCTCGCCGCCATTATTCTCCACGACGGTTAACAACCTCACAGTGCAGCAGGGACAGCACTTTTCCCCCGATCCGCTGCAAGTACTCGAGGACGATGATTTCGGGCAGAAATTCAACGGTGTGACTATCGCCGGGGCGACGACGACCAACACATACAATTTCTATAGCAAGGTCGTGTCGTCCGGCGGCACAGTGGATCCAACCGAATTCACCGGTGCGGGACCCATTGATCTCACCTATACCATGACGCCCGATGCCGGTGTGGATGCAGGTACGACGGGTGATGCCGCGTTCCAGTTCGGGTCGGTCGTAAACACCTTATTGGTCACGCTCACCTACGACTTCGTCGACGCGAACGAGCCATCTGCGCTGGCCATTCTTGGAGTCGCGGCGTTCGGTATCGCGGTTATCCGCCGGCGTAACCGGGCGGTGTAACCTGGAAGAAGCCGCAGAGCGCGGCTCCGCCACGCGCCTCAGCCTGGCGGACACTCCAGAAGCGCGCCGATCTCGCGGGACACGTCGTCTATGTCGGCCATCCCATCCACGGTGCGTAGGTTACCCTTGGCCCTGTAGTAGGGGAGCAATGGCGCGGTCTGACGATGGTACGCCTCCAGCCGCGCCGTAACCGTTTCCCGGTTATCGTCCGCACGGCGGGTAAACTCCGTAGACCCGCAACTGTCGCAGACGCCTGCTAACACGGGCGGCTTGAAGACATCATGATAGCCCGTCCCGCATTTGGCGCACGTGAAGCGCCCGGAAATCCGTTCCACCAGGGCCGCATCGTCCACTTTCAGCTCGATCACCGCGTCCAGCGACAATTTCCGTTCCGTCAACAGCTGATCCAGCGCCTCGGCTTGCGGCACCGTGCGGGGGAAACCGTCCAGGATAAAGCCCTGGGCACAATCCGCCTGGCTGATACGGCTACCGAGCATGCGGATGATGATGTTGTCGGATACCAAGTGTCCGGCCTCCATGACCGCCTTCGCTTCCCGCCCAACCGGCGTCCCGGCCGCCACCTCGGCGCGCAACATGTCGCCCGTGGAGATTTGCGCAATGCCATAATGGTCCTGCAGGCGCTTGGCCTGCGTGCCTTTACCCGCCCCAGGCGGGCCCAGCAGAATCAGATTTTTCATGAATGGTCTCCTCCGTGGGTGCGTCGGTTCAACGCCGCCCCTTGACCTTTGCCTTACGGATCAGACCTTCGTACTGATGCGCCAGGAGATGCGACTGGATCTGTGTGACGGTGTCCATGGTGACGGACACGATGATCAACAGACTGGTGCCGCCGAAGTAGAACGGCAGACCATAATAGTTGATCAGGATCTCCGGCAACAGACAGACCAACACCAGATACAGCGCACCGATCGTGGTCAATCGCGTGAGCACGTAGTCGAAATAGTCCGCCGTGTTGCTGCCGGGCCGGATGCCGGGAATGAAACCGCCGTATTTCTTCAAGTTATCGGCTGTCTCCTCCGGATTGAAGACAACAGCGGTGTAGAAATACGAGAAAAAGATGATCATCGCCGCGTAGAGCGCGATATAGGCGGGCTGACCGTGCGACAATTGCTGCGCGATGGTCTGCACCCAGCCCGTACCAGCCTCCGCGAAGCCCGCGATGGTTGCCGGAACCAATAAAAGCGAGCTGGCGAAGATCGGCGGGATCACACCCGAGGTATTGATCTTCAGCGGCATATGGGTGGAGTCGCCGCCAAACATGCGCTGGCCGACCTGCCGCTTGGGATACTGCACAACCACGCGTCGCTGCGCCCGCTCCATGAACACGATGAAGGCAATCACCGCGACCGCAAGCGCCATGAAGAACAAGATGAAGAAGGGCGACAATGCGCCGGTCCGGCCAAGTTCCAGCAAGGATGCCAGCGCCGTCGGCAAGCCTGCAACGATGCCCGAGAAGATAATCAGGCTGATCCCATTGCCAACGCCGCGCGCTGTGATCTGCTCGCCCAGCCACATCAGGAACATCGTGCCACCCACCAGGGTGATCACGCAGGAAACGCGGAAGAACCAGCCAGGATCGATGACAGCCGCGCCAAAGCTGCCGCGCATACTCTCCAAGCCGATCGCGATGCCATACGCCTGGAACAGTGCGATCAACACCGTGAGGTAGCGGGTATATTGGTTAAGTCGCTTACGGCCGGAATCGCCTTCCTTTTTCAGCGCTTCCAGCGACGGAACCGCCGCCGACATCAGCTGGATGATAATGCTGGCGCTGATATAGGGCATGATGTTCAGCGCAAAAACCGTCATGCGCCGCAGGGCGCCACCGGTGAACATATCGAACATGCCGAGAATGCCGCCGCCGTGCTGGCTAAGCATTTCGCCCATGACCGAGGCATCCACGCCCGGAACCGGCACGTAGGTGCCGATGCGATAGACGATCAGCGCACCCAGAGTGAACCAAATACGGCTCTTAAGCTCGGTCGCCTTGGAGAAAGTCCCCAGGCTCATGCTGGAGGCGAGTTGCTCGGCCGCAGACGCCATTGGCTGATCCCATCAAGAAAAACGGCGCTTTCCGATCTTCCGGGCGGGGACCCGGTGGGACCCGCTGGGATACGGAAGCGCCGTTCGCAGTGTTTAGCGGCCCAGGCGATGTAAGCCAAGCATGGACAACGCCATTATAGCGTCCCCGCCATTATCGGCGGTGCAATGCCGGATTTTCAGGCTGCCGCCGGAGTTTCCTTGGCGGCAACGGTTGTCGTCACGTTCCCACCGGCCTTCTGCACAGCCTCGATCGCCGCGGCGGACGCGCCAGACACGGTGATCGTTATGGCCCGGGTAATCTCGCCGCGGGCCAGCAGACGGATACCGGAAACTTTACCGGTACGGGCCAAGCCAGCCGCACGTAGCGCGTCCTCGGTGATCGGCTGTGAGCCATCGATACGGCCCGATTCGATCGCTGCATCCAACGTGCCGAGGTTCACCGGCGCGTAGCTCTTGCGGAAGATGTTCACAAAGCCGCGCTTGGGTAGCCGGCGATAAATCGGCAACTGACCGCCTTCGAAGCCGTTCAGGGCAACACCCTCACGGGCGCTCTGGCCCTTGTGGCCCTTGCCGGACGTCTTGCCCTTGCCCGAGCCGATACCGCGGCCGAGCCGCTTGGACTTTAGGTGGGCACCTGGATTGTCGCGGAGTTCGTTGAGCTTCATAGTATTTTCCTTCTATCCAGACCGGCCGAACCGATCAGGACAGTTCCTCTACCTGGATCAGGTGGGCAACCTTGCGGATCATGCCGCGCACGGAAGGGGTGTCCTCCAACTCGCGCGTTGCACGCATCTTGTTCAGACCCAGACCGATAAGGGTCTCGATCTGGCCGGGCTTGCGGCCGAGGCCGGACGCGATCTGCGTCACCCGCACTTTTTTCTTATCAGGCATCGGCGCCCTCCATGGCTTCGGCCGCGTCAGCGCCCGGCGCATCGCGCTTGCCAAGCAACTCGGAAACCTTCTTGCCACGCCGGGCGGCAACGGAGCGCGGCGAGGCGCAACGCTGCAGGGCGGCGAAGGTCGCCTTCACCATGTTATGCGGGTTGCGGCTGCCCAGGCTCTTGGCGACCACGTCGCCGATGCCGAGGGTTTCGAACACCGCGCGCAACGGACCGCCAGCGATGATGCCGGTGCCGGCAGACGCGGAGCGCAAAACCACATGACCGGCGCCGAAAACGCCTTCCACATCATGATGCAGCGTGCGGCCTTCCTTCATCGGAATGCGGATCATGCCGCGCTTGGCGCGCTCGGTTGCCTTGCGGATGGCTTCCGGCACTTCGCGGGCCTTGCCGGCGCCGTAACCGACGCGGCCCTTCTGATCGCCAACGACAACGAGGGCTGCGAAGGCGAAACGGCGTCCGCCCTTTACGACCTTGGCGACGCGATTGATCGTGACCAGCTTGTCGATGATGTCATCGCCACCATCGCGGTCCCGCTCGCGCTCACGGCCGCGGCCACCGCCGCCTTCTCTTGGTTCACGCGCCATGGTCAGAGTTCCCCCAAAGGGCCGTCGTAATGGTCATCACATTCTTGCTCATCAGAACGCCAACCCGCCTTCGCGGGCCGCCTCGGCCAGCGCCTTGACGCGACCGTGATACAGATAGGAGCCACGATCGAACACGACCAGGCTGACACCAGCGGCAAGAGCCCGCTCCGCAACCAGCTTACCGACGGCTGCAGCGGCATCCTTGTCTGCGCCGGTCTTCAGTGCCTCACGCAGCGACTTGTCGAGCGTGGAGGCCGCGGCCAGGGTGCGTCCGGCGGCATCGTCGATCACCTGGGCATAGATGTTCTTGCCGGAGCGGAAGACCGACAGACGCGGCCGGCCACCCGATTTGGATTTCAACTGGTACCGGAGGCGCTGCCGCCGGCGTTCCTGCAGAGACTTATTGTCAGCGGCCATGATTGGTCCCCGATGCGCTAGCGATTTCGTGGGTGCACATCACTTCTTCTTGCCCTCCTTGCGGAGGATCGTCTCGTTCTCGTACTTCACACCCTTGCCCTTATAGGGTTCGGGCGGACGCCATGCGCGGATCTCGGCAGCAACCTGGCCGACGAGGCGCTTGTCGACGCCTTCGACCTTGATCGCGGTCGGCCGCTCACAGGTTATCTTGATGCCCTGGGGCACCGGATAGACCACGTCATGCGAGAAGCCGAGATTAATCACTAGGTTCGAGCCCTGCACCGACGCCCGATAGCCGGTGCCGGTAATTTCCATCGACTTGCTGAAGCCGACCGAAACACCCTTGACCATGCTCTGCACCAGCGCGCGGGTGGTGCCCCACATCATCCGGGCCTTGGTCTCGTTGCTGCGCGGTGCGACCTTGACAAGGTTGCCCTCGATCTCGGCATCCACGTAGTCGGTCAGATCGAGGCCAAGCTCCCCGAGCTTGCCCTTCGCGGTCAACCGCCGTCCGGCGATCGCCACCTGAACGCCCGCCGGTATTTCGACGGGATATTTGCCTACACGTGACATCGGCGTTCTCCGGTCAGAATACGCGACAAAGGACTTCGCCGCCGACATTGGCAGCGCGGGCCTCTGCATCGCTCATCACGCCACGCGGCGTGGAAAGGATGGAAATACCGAGTCCGGCATAGACCCGCGGTAATTCCTTGATCTGGGAATAGACGCGCCGGCCCGGCTTGGAGATGCGGGTGATCTCTTTGATCACCGGCTCGCCCTCGTTGTATTTCAGCTCGATGCGCAGCTGGGCCACGCCGGGGCGCAACTCCTCGGACGCGAAGCCGCGAATGAAGCCTTCACGCTTCAGCACGTCCAGAACATTGGCGCGCAACTTGGACGCCGGAGCCACGCAAGCCGTGTGACGCGCGCGCTGCGCGTTACGGATGCGGGTCAGCATATCGCCCAGGGGATCGGATAGTGACATGGACCGTTCCCTCTCTTACCAGCTTGCCTTGACCATGCCGGGGATCTGCCCAGCACTGGCAAGGTCACGGAGTGCAATGCGGCACAGCTTGAACTTGCGATAATTGGCCCGGGCACGCCCGGTGAGCTCGCAACGAAGACGAACGCGAACCTTCGCGCCGTTACGCGGCAACTCAGCCAGCTTGAGGGATGCGTTGAAGCGATCCTCCACCGGCAGTGTGCGGTCCATCACGATCGACTTCAGAGAAGCCCGCTTGCCCTTATCCCGTTTCGCCATGCGCTCGCGCTTGACGTTCCGGTTGACCTGCGACGTCTTGGCCATCCTGTCTTTACCTCCGGAACCAGCCCGGGAACCCAAATGCGGGTCCCGGCGGTTTTCCCAATCCTGTAGCGTTAAGTATTAGTTTGCGAACGGCAGGTCGAAGGCCTTCAACAGGGCTTTCGCCTCTGAATCGGTCTTCGCCGTGGTCACGAACACGATATCCATTCCACGCACGGAATCGACTTTGTCGTAGACGATTTCCGGGAAGATGATCTGTTCCTTCAGGCCCATGGCAAAGTTGCCCTTGCCGTCGAAACCCTTGCCGGTGATGCCGCGGAAGTCGCGCACGCGCGGCAATGCGATCGTCACCAGACGGTCCAGGAACTCGTACATCTTCGCCTTGCGCAGCGTCACCTTGGTGCCGATCGGTAGACCCTTGCGGATCTTGAAGCCGGCGATGGCTTTTTTCGCCACCGTCTTCACCGGCTTCTGACCGGCGATCAGGGTCAGCTCGGACACAGCGGCGTCCAGCTTCTTCTGATCGGCGGCGGCTTCGCCGACACCCATGTTGATGACGATCTTCTCAAGCTTCGGCACCTGCATCGGATTGGTGTAGCCGAACTCGGTCTGCATCTTGGCGCGCACCTCGGCGAGGTAGCGCTGGCGCATACGAGGCACCAGTGTCTCGCCGGCCGACTTGGTTTCGGTTGAATCGCTCATGATCTGCCCCTCAGCTCTCAATCACTTGGCCGGTCGCCTTGGCGATGCGGACCTTGCGACCGTCATCCAGCACCCGGAAACCAACCTTGGTCGGCTTGTCGGAAATCGGATCCACCAGCTTCAGGTTCGACACGTGGATCGTCGCTTCCTTCTCGATGATCCCACCAGGCTGGCCCATGCCGGTCGCCTTGGTGTGGCGCTTGGCAATGCGCACGCCCTGCACCACGGCACGATCATCTTTGGGGAAGATCTGCAGCACGGGGCCGCGACGGCCCTTGTCGGCGCCGCTGATCACAACGACCGTGTCGCCCTTGCGAATACGAGCGGCCATTACAACACCTCCGGCGCGAGCGAGATGATCTTCATGAACTTCTTGCCACGCAATTCGCGGACAACCGGTCCAAAGATGCGGGTGCCGATCGGTTCCTGCTGCTTGTTGATCAGCACGGCCGCGTTGCGGTCGAAGCGGATGGCGGAACCATCGGGCCGGCGCACGGGAAAACTGGTCCGAACGATCACCGCCTGATGGACGTCGCCCTTCTTCACCTTGCCGCGGGGGATGGCTTCCTTCACGGATACCACGATCACATCACCGACCGAGGCAACGCGGCGCTTGGAGCCGCCAAGTACCTTGATGCACTGCACGCGGCGGGCACCGGAGTTGTCGGCGACCTCGAGGTTGGATTCGACAATAATCATCGTCTAGCTCCTCAGGCCGTCGGCGCGGATGCGTCGGCGGATGCGGCGGCAGCATCATGCGCAACCTGCGACGCGCGCGGGGTCGGGCCGGGTCCGAAAGACTTGCCGTTACGCTCAACCACGATCCAGGTCTTGCGCTTGCTCAACGGCCGGCATTCCTCGATGCGCACCAGATCGCCTTCCTGGCACAAATTCTCTTCGTCATGCGCCGCGTAGTTCTTGGAGCGGCGAATGAACTTCTTATACAGCGGGTGCATGATGCGACGATCGACGAGAACCGTAACGGTCTTGTCCATCTTATCGCTGGTCACCCGCCCTGTCAGGACGCGCTTTGGCATCGCCCTACTCCTCTCAGGACTTGGCGGCGGAGGAAGTCTTCTCCGCCAGGATTGTTTTGACGCGAGCGATCTCACGCCGAACCTGCTTTACCCGGCTGACGCCTTCGTTTTGGCCGGTCGCCCGCTGGAAGCGCAGGTTGAACTGCTCCTTGCGGAGATCGAGAAGGGCAGTGCCCAACTCGTCCGGTGTCTTCGCCCGCACGTCGGAGGGCTTGCTGAACGCGGTTTTGGCCATGTCAGGCATCCCCGATACGCTGGATGAACTTTGTCTTGATCGGCAACTTGGCTGCACCGAGCGCCAGCGCCTCCTTGGCGAGATCGGCGGTAACACCGTCGATCTCGAACATGATGCGGCCGGGCTTCACGCGGGCCACCCAGAATTCCGGGCTGCCCTTGCCGGAGCCCATACGGACTTCGGCCGGCTTGGTTGTCACGGGCACATCCGGGAAGATCCGGATCCACACGCGCCCAGCCCGCTTCATCGCGCGGGTAATCGCGCGACGGGCCGACTCGATCTGGCGTGCGGTGATACGCTCCGGCTGAAGGGCCTTCAGGCCGAAGGCGCCGAAGTTGAGCGACGTGCCACCCTTGGCTAGGCCATGGATGCGGCCCTTATGGGCCTTGCGATATTTGGTGCGCTTGGGTGAAAGCATCTTACTGGGTCCTAAGTCCGCTCATTTACCGCTGCGGTGCCTGTTCGGCAGCGCGACGGTCCTGCGCCAGCGGATCGTTCGCCAGGATCTCGCCTTTGAAGATCCAAACCTTTACGCCGCAGGTACCATAGGTAGTCTTGGCGGTTGCCACGCCATAGTCGATGTCCGCGCGCAGCGTGTGAAGCGGCACGCGGCCTTCGCGATACCATTCAACCCGGGCGATCTCGGCGCCGCCGAGGCGGCCGCCGCAATTGATCCGGATGCCCTGGGCGCCGAGGCGCATGGCGGACTGCACGGCACGCTTCATCGCGCGACGGAACGCAACGCGACGTTCCAGCTGTTGGGCGATGTTCTCGGCCACCAGCGTCGCGTCGATTTCCGGTTTGCGGATCTCGACAATGTTCAGCGACACCTCGGATTTGGCCATCTTGCTGAGATCCTTGCGGAGAACCTCGATGTCCTGGCCCTTCTTGCCGATGACCACGCCTGGACGGGCGGCGTAGATCGTCACGCGCGGCTTCTTCGCCGGACGCTCGATCACCACGCGGGAAACACCGGCACCGTGCAGCTTGGCGCGCAGGTGGCCGCGGAGCTTCAGATCGTCATGCAGCAGCTTGGCATAGTCGGACCCCGCGTACCAGCGGCTGTCCCAGGTGCGGTTGATGCC
>CAINEA010000475.1 GCA_903847525.1 uncultured Acetobacteraceae bacterium
CGACCTCTCCCTTACCAAGGGAGTGCTCTACCACTGAGCTACAGCAGCGCCGGGGCGTCTCAGGCGGCGGGGTATAGCCTTGTCTTCGAGGCGGGCGCAACCCCGGTTGGCGCGGTGGGTGGTATCATGTCGATGAAGGGGGGATTGACTGCGCTGGCGGACCGGGGAATTGAAGCGGCATGGCAAAAGATGCGTCCGACGCCGGCAAGCCGGCACCGATGTTAAGTGCGAAGGCGCTGGCCGAACAACAGGCGCGCCAGGAACGCGAGGCCGCGGCCCTGCGTGCCAACCTGCGCAAACGCAAGGATCAGGCGCGGGCACGGGAAGCTTCCGACTCCAAACCTAAGCCGGCGTAGGTTGCGGCTTCGCGCGGCTGCGTACCGTGCGCCGATGATCGAGCGAGCGGGCGAACAGCGTCAGGATCGCCGCTCCGGCCAGTATCAGCAGCGGATCGATCCACCGGGTGGCGGGATACAGACGGAAAACGGCGCTGCAGCCCCAGGACAGGAACAGCCCGAGGCAAAATACCTGCAGACTGTGCCGGCCGATGGACGCAAGCCAGCGGAACAGCCGCAGATGCATCCAGTCGGCATCCCGCGGCACCAGCATCGAGACGATCCAGGCCAGCGACAGGGCATGCAGCACGCGCAGCGGCGCCAGCGCTTCCTTGCCGACCAGCATGGCGGTTTCCGCAACCGGGGCAGGCCAGGGCAGGAAATCATACCAACCCAGGCGCAGGACCAGGCCCAGCAGCAGGATCGGCACCGCGATCGCATAGCCCCAGGCCAGACGGGGCAGGGCATAGCCCTGATACAGCGCGCGCCGTCCGAGCCAGGCCCCCAGCAGATACAGGATCTGCCAGGTGAACGGGTTGAAGGCGATCCCGGTCTCCGGTGCCAGGCTGGGCGGGAACAGGCCAAAGCCCCAGGCGACTCCATAAAGCGCGATCGGAGCGGCCAGCGCGGCATCGCCGAAACGGGCCTCCAGGGCCGCGAACCCGGGGAGCATGAGCATGCACCAGATGAACACCGGCAGGATGCCCATGAAGGCCGGCTGATAGAGCAGCGTCAGGGCAGCGGGGATCGCATGCAGCGGATCGTGGAGCAGGAAACCCCAGCCCAGGCGCTCCGCCTCGTCCGGGAACCTCCCCCAGGCGCCGGCGACCGTCAGCATGGCGAAGAACAGCGTGAAAACGATCAGGTGGGTCCGATAGAGCCGCCAGATACGGCCCCACAGGTCACGCACGCCTGCCGCGAAACCCTGGCGGGCAGCCTTGCGGGCGAACACGCTGCCCAGCGTGAAGCCGGAAAGGAACACGAACAGCTCGGAACTGTCCGACAATCCCCAGGCACCATGGATCATCCAGCCGCCGATGAACGAGCCGAAGGAGTGGCTCATGAAGATGGTGATCTGCAGCCAGCCCCGTACGATGTCCATCCGCGTATCGCGAGGGGGACGCGCCGGGTGGTGATGGGCATGCGTGTTCATGCAATGGACATGGTGCGGGAACCTGTGGCCGGCTGACGGGGAAGGCGGGTCAGTGGGTAGACCCGGATGGCCGCACCGCATTACAGCAATGCTGGATGGGAATGTTTGCAGCTAACGTTTGCCGACGCGGGGGGCGTGGGCTAGACCGCGCCATCCTACCCTGTTCCCGCTCGGTCCGCTGCCCGGAGTTTCCCCGCCCATGCCCGTGATGTCCGACCGCTGGATCCGCCGGATGGCGGAAGAGCATCGCATGATCGAGCCCTTCGTCGAGACGCAGAAGCGCGAGGGCGTGATCAGCTACGGCCTGTCGAGCTACGGCTACGACGCGCGGGCGGCGAACGAGTTCAAGATCTTCACCAATGTCGACTCGGCGGTGGTCGATCCGAAGAACTTCGCCCCCGACAGCTTCGTCGACCGGCGCACCGACATCTGTATCATTCCGCCGAACAGTTTCGCCCTGACCCACACGATCGAGTATTTCCGCATTCCCCGCGACATTTTGGTGGTGTGCCTGGGCAAATCGACCTATGCCCGCTGCGGCATCATCGTGAACGTGACGCCGCTGGAGCCGGAGTGGGAAGGGCAGGTGACGATCGAGATCA